>NZ_JACVUD010000084.1:0-19477 GCF_016624905.1 Stenotrophomonas sp. S49
GGCCCCCGCGGGGGGGGCCCCCCCCCCCCGGGGCCCCGGCCCCCCCCCCCCCCCCCCCCCCCCCCCCCACGCTACAAACGGTACACAGATTCAGTGTTCGTCGCGCCAGAAGCTGCCTTCCGCTGCTGCCTGCGGATCGATGTCCGCGACGACCGGCAGGAACCCGGCCGGGTCCTCCACGAAGTACGGAAACTCGCACAGGCAGGCGGCGAAATGCAGCAGGTCGCGGTTGACGAACACGCGTGCGTCACCGTTGTCGTGGTCCCACATCACCACTTCACCGCTGCCTGCATCGATGGCCAGCAGGTTGCCGCCGCCGTCGTGGCCGATGGCCAGGCCAGGGGCCGGCAGGCTGGCAGAGAGCTCGCCTGCCCGCTCGCCATCGAAGAATGAAAGAAAGGGCGCTGCCTGGCGCGGCAGGCCCTGCTCGCTCAGCAGCTGCCGCGCGCGCGCTTCCAGCCAGCTCGGCAGCCCTTCCAGCCGGTGGCACTGGAAGGCGTACAGGTCCGCCAGATCCGGCTCTTCCTGGATCAGCTCGACGGGCATGGCCGGCAGCAAGGCCATCAACATTTCCCGGAAGTGGGTCACCACCAGCGACGTGTGATCGCCGCCGGCAGCGGCATCATCCATGATGGTCGTGCTCATATCAGGCGATCTGCACGATGCGCGCGTTCTGGCACAGCGGGTAGCTGGCAACGAACTCGGCAATGGCCGCCTGCATCGCGGCAAACGACTGGCCGTACATGTACAGCGCGGTTTCGGTCGGGCCCTGCCACCAGCTGCAGATTTCGCCCAGGCCATCGATGCGCTCGGACAGCTGCTCGAACACATGGTTCGAATCGCACTGCTCGTACACCTCGTCCGGCAGGTTCAGACCGTCCAGGTAGATGCCCAGCCCCTCGGTGACGCCAAAGCTGCGATCGGCCTCACCCGCGCCCTGCACCTTGGACCCCTTCGGTGCGCCCAGCTGTTCCAGCAGGTCAACCAGCTTGGGCACGCCGGCCGCGTCGTTCAGCGCGATTTCGATATCGCCGTACTCCACTTCCCCCTCGTCGGAGATCGCGGTGCCGCCGCCGGTGATCTCACCGATCCCTGCCGCCTGCAGCAGCGCATCCAGCGGGTCCTCGAACAGCTCGTGGCGGTGTTCGGGCTGCAACTTGGCGTTCAAGGTAACGGTGACGTGCAGCGTGGGTTCGGTCATGGCGGCGTTCCTGGAAGATGTCACCGCCCATTGTAGAGTCGAGCTCGCTCGACTGCTGTTTCGGCGAGGCCCCCCCGGGACCCGTCGGCCACGCGATAATGCGCGGTACAGAAACATCATTCCAACAGGGGGAATTCATGAAGTCGATCATTGCAGCCACACTGCTGCTGGTGCTCACGGGCTGCGGCATCCGCACCGAAGTCGTGCGCGTGAACGTGCCTGACATCCGGGTCAATCCCGAGCAGGGCCCGGTGGTCGTCGTCGCGCCGGTGCGCGATGGGCGCACGACGTACTTCCCGCAGGTGGCGGCTGCGGAGCGCCCGCAGAGCATCGGTGGCGTCATCCGCGGCAACAATGGCGTGCTGGTGTCCCTTGAGTCGTCCACCGCCCCGGACAAGGCGCGCGAGATCATGATCCAGGCCTTGCGCAACATGGGCTACCGCACGACAGACCAGTGCACGGGCACCTGCACGGAACTGGAGGCAACCTTGACCGATTTCTCGGTGAAGATGCCGATGAACTTCTGGCGTGCCGCATCTTCAACCCAGCAGATGCTGGCCGACATAGCGGTCGATGTGACCGCCCGCAAGGACGGTCAGGCCCGAACCTTCACGGCCACCGGCCACGGCGCCAACATTTTCCAGATCGTCTCGCGCGAGAACTGGGAGATCGCGTTGGAGCGCGCGGTGAAGAACTTCACCAGCAGCCTGCAGCAGTCGATGTCCGAGCAGGATGCCGCGTCGGGCTCGAAGGCGCAGGACTGAGGCGCCCGATCCGTAGAGTCGAGCTTGCTCGACTGCTCTTCGTAGGGGCAGTCGAGCAAGCTCGACTCTACGGGACGTTCCCACGCTCAGCGCAGGAACTGTGGCACCTTGCGCTTCAGCAGTTCCACCAGCACCGGGTCCATGTAGTCGTAGTCGTCGGGGATATCCAGGCAGATCACGCGCTTACCGTTCAGCCATGCCTTGTAGCGGCTGGACAGCCGGTTGCGGTGCGCCTTTTCCATCACGAACACCAGGTCGGCCCACTGCAGCAGCTCGGGGCTGAGCACTTCCTCGGCGTCGGCCAGCAAGCCCGCCGAGGCGGTTTCGATGCCGGGCCAATCGGCGAACACCTGCTCGGCCGTGGGGCTGCGCAGGCGGTTCTGGCTGCAGAGGAAGAGCACGTTGCAGGTCATGGGATTCTGCGGTTGTAGAGTCGAGCTTGCTCGACTGAACGCGCAGAGCAGTCGAGCAAGCTCGACTCTACAGGAGTTCGCAGAGGGGTCAGATCCCTCCCGCGGGAGGGATCTGACCCCGACGGTGATCAGATCACCGTCAGGTTGGCGTAGGCCATCACCAGCCACTTGCTGCCGGCATCGGCGAATTCGACCTGCACGCGGGCGTGCGCGCCGCTGCCTTCATAGTCGGTCACCATGCCTTCGCCGAACTTGGGATGGGTCACCAGGGCACCCAGCTTCAGCGGCGGCGCCTCGATCGAGGCGTGGCCCATCACCCGGCTGCTGCCCAGCGAGGCCGGGCGTGAGACCTGCACCTTCGGGCGCACCTCGTGCAGCAGTTCGCGCGGGATTTCGCGCAGGAAGCGCGAGGGCAGGCTGTAGTTGTCCTGCCCGTGGATGCGCCGCGACTCGGCGTAGCACAGCACCAGCTTCTGCCGTGCACGGGTAATGCCCACGTAAGCCAGGCGGCGCTCTTCTTCCAGCCGCCCGCTTTCTTCCAGCGAGCGCGCACTCGGGAACAGGCCGTCTTCCATGCCGGCCAGGAACACCAGCGGGAACTCCAGGCCCTTGGCCGAGTGCAGGGTCATCAGCTGCACACCCTCCTCGCCTGCCTGCGCCTGGCCTTCTCCGGCCTCCAGCGCGGCGTAGGCCAGGAAGGCGACCAGCTCGTCCATCTCCTCGCCCACTTCCTCGATGTCATCGGCACGGCGCACGAAGCGCGAGGCCACCGACACCAGTTCGTCCAGGTTGTCGGTGCGCGATTCCGAATCCAGCGAGTTGCGGCTTTCCTTGCTCCAGTGCTCGCGCAACTGCGAGCGCGACAGGATGTGGTCCACGCGCTCGGCCAGGGTCATGTGCAGGGTCTGTGCCTGCAGCTCGTTCACCAGCACCAGGAAGCCGGCCAGCGCGTTGCGTGCGCGGGCGGCCAGCGCACTGCCCTGGGTGACCAGCATGGTGGCTTCCCACAGCGACAGGCCCTGCGCACGTGCTTCGCGGCGCACTTCGTCCAGCGTGCGTTCGCCGATGCCACGGGTGGGCGTGTTCACCGCGCGCTCGAAGGCGGCATCGTCATTGCGGTTGGACAGCAGGCGCAGGTAGGCCAGCGCGTCCTTGATTTCCGCACGTTCGAAGAAGCGCATGCCGCCGTACACGCGGTACGGCACCTGTTCGCTCAGCAGCGCTTCTTCCAGCGCGCGCGACTGCGCGTTGCTGCGGTAGAGCACGGCCACTTCGTTGTAGCTGCCGCCGTCGCGCACCCACTGGCGGGCACGTTCGACGATGTAACGCGCCTCGTCCATTTCGTTGTACGCGGCATACAGATCGATCGGCTCGCCATCGCCGCTGTCGGTCCACAGTTCCTTGCCGATGCGGTCCGGGTTGTGCGCGATCACCGCGTTGGCGGCGCCCAGGATGTTGGCGGTGGAACGGTAGTTCTGTTCCAGGCGGATGGTCTGCGCGCCGGGGAAATCGCGCAGGAAGCCCTGCACGTTCTCGACCTTGGCACCGCGCCAGCCGTAGATGGCCTGGTCATCGTCACCGACCACGAACACGTGGCCTTCGTGCCCGGCCAGCACGCGCACGAAGGCGTACTGGATGGCATTGGTATCCTGGAATTCGTCCACCAGGATTTCGCGGAAGCGGGCGCGGTAATGCGCCAGCAGGGCCGGGTTGTCGCGCAGCAGTTCGTGAGCGCGCAGCAGCAGTTCGGCGAAGTCGACCAGGCCGGCGCGGTCGCAGCGCGCCTGGTATTCGATGTAGGCCTGGCGCATGGTTTCCAGCCACGCATCGTGCGGCTCGGGCTGGATGTGCTGCGGGCGGCGCCCCTCGTCCTTCTGCTCGTTGATCCACCACGCAATCTGCTTGGGCGGGTGCTTGCTGTCGTCGATTTCCAGCGCCTGCACCACGCGCTTGACCAGCCGCAGCTGGTCGTCCGAATCCATCACCTGGAAGCCTTCGGGCAGCTTGGCGTCCTGCCAGTGCAGGCGCAGCAGGCGGTTGGCCAGGCCGTGGAAGGTGCCGATCCACATGCCGCGGCTGCCGTTGGGCAGCTGCGCGTCGATGCGGTGGCGCATTTCACCGGCCGCCTTGTTGGTGAAGGTGACCGCGAAAATGCCGTGGGTGGGCACGCCGAAGACTTCATGCAGCCAGGCGATGCGGTGGGTAAGCACGCGGGTCTTGCCCGAGCCGGCGCCGGCCAGCACCAGGTGGTGGCCAGGGGGAGCAGAGACGGCGTCGCGCTGGGCCGGGTTCAGGCCATCAAGCAGGTGGGAGACATCCATGCCCCCATTTTACGGCATCGCGGTCGCGTGCCCTGCGACCACCTGCGCGGCCAACGCCTGCGCCTGCTGACGCAGTTCAGGCACGGCCAGGCTTTCCCACAGGCTGCCGATGCGCAGGCTGCCCAGCACGCCAAGCCGCGACTGCGGCCGGCCCTGCGCGTCGTGCAGGCGATCGCCGGGCACGCTGCTGTCCAGGCCCAGCCCGTGCGGTCCCGGTCGTGCCACGCCATCGGCCAGCAGCTGCTGCAGCAAGGGGTTGCGCAGGGCGGTGGCGCGGGTTTCCACGCCGGTGGCATTGATGATGCCGGCCACGGCCCAGGCCTGGTCAGCACCGTCAGCGCTGCGCCCGCCCAGCAACAGGGCGCCGTCCTGTTGGCGCACCTGCTGCAACCGTGCGCGGTGGATCTGCAGCTGGCCACTGGCAAGCAGCGCCTGCAGCTGCGCATCGATGTCTTCGGCAATGCGATGACGATGCACGTCCCAGTAGCGCACCACATGGCGCAGGAAGCGACGCTGGTCGGCTGCATCCAGGCTGCACCACAGGGCCTGCCCGTGGGCGCGGATGCGGTCCATCACGCCCTGCCACGGCTGCCCGGCGGCCTGCAGTTCACCGGCGTGCTGGCGCAGTACGCGCAGCCGCTGGCGCAACGTGAGCGGCAGCAGGCTGGCGGGATCGAAGCTCGGCAGCGCGCCATGGTCGTGCGGCAGCGGCAGCAGGCCATGACGGGAAATGACATGCAGCGGACCGCGATGGCCGGCAGCCACCAGGGCCAGCACGGTATCGGCCATGCTCAGGCCCGAGCCGACGATGGCCAATGCCTGCGTACCGGCCAGGGTCCGCACGCCGTCGTAATCCCAAGCTTCGACCACCGCATCGGCCGGCAATGCGTCGGCGCCGGGCACCGGCAGCGGGCGCATGCTGTTGCCGGTGGCCAGCACCGCCTGCTCGGCGCGCAGCACCTGCCCATCGCCCAGCTGCAACTGGCAGCCGTGTGCATCCACCTGCAGGGCCAGCACCGGCTGGACGATGACCTGCACGTGCGCCGGGCTGGCCGCAGCGGCCTGCTGCAGGCGTTGCTGCAGGTAGCTGGCGAAGTAATGGCGGCAGACATAGCGCTCGCCCAGCACATCGCGTGCTTCACCCGGGTAGGCGTTGGCCGCTTCCAGGTAATCGAGGAAATCGCCGGGCTGTTCCGGGAATGCGCTCATCTTTGCCGCCGGCACGTTCAGCAGGTGCTCCGGCCACGGTGTGGAGTAGGCAATGCCCTGCGCCGGCTGCGAGGCCGGCTCGAACAGCGTGATGCACAGCGGCTGCCGGGCCTGCTGCAGCACGTGGAGGGCCACCAGTACGCCGGCGGCGCCGCCACCGATGATCGCCAGGTCCGCTTCAGCGGTTCGCGCGGAATCAGTCATGCGGGGATTGTAGGCCATGGTCGCCATGCCCCGCGCCAACGCGTCCGTTTACATCAGCGCATCGGCCAGCCGTGCGATGCCTTCACGGCTGCGCCGCCACGCCGGCCGCTGCCGCCACTGCTCCAGGTCCAGCAGCGTCGACTGCCGCAGGTAGTCGTCTTCGATCGCGCACAGTTGCTTCACCAACGGGCGGTCGTAGCAGATCAGGCCGATCTCGGCGTTCAGCGCGAACGAACGGATATCCATATTGATCGAGCCCAGCACCGCGATGTCTTCGTCCACGCTCATGTGCTTGGCATGCAGGAACTGCGGTTCGTACAGCGCGATCTGCACGCCACAGCGCAGCAGTTCGTCGTAGTACGCCTCCTGCGCCCAGGACGTCAGCCGCTGGTTGTTGCTGGCCGACAGGATCAACTGCACCTGCACGCCCGACAGCGCGGCGATGCGCAGCGCGCTCAGGGTCGCCTCGTCGGGCACGAAGTACGGGGTCACCATCACCAGTCGCCGCCGTGCCAGGTGGATGAGCGCGGCCACGGCATCGCGCGCATTGCTGTACGGGTAGGCCGGGCCGCTGGGCAGCAGCTGGGTGGCGATGTCGTCGCTGCACACCGGTACGTTGGCGATCACCTCCAGGCGCTGCCCGGTTTCCATGTACCAGTCACTGGCGAACACCGCTTCCAGATGGGCCACCGCCGGGCCGCGCACGCGCGCCACCAGTTCACGATTGGGGTGGCCGGGCACGAACTGCGGGCCGGCCAGGTTCTGCGAACCCACGTAGGCCACTTCGTTGTCGATCACTGCGATCTTGCGGTGGTTGCGCAGGTCCATGCGGCCGCTGCGGCGCCAGCGCAGGCCGCCCGGCAGCATCGCGCGCACTTCCACGTCGCGTGCCTGCAGCCGCTTGCGGTAGGCACGCAGGCCGCGCTTGGCGCCGACGGCATCAAGCAGCACGCGGCACTGCACGCCACGCGCGGCGGCTCGCTGCAGGGCTTCGACGATGGCCTCGCCCACGGCGTCATCGAACATCAGGTAGTAGAGCAGGTGCACGCGGTCTTCGGCCTGGTCGATATCGGCAATCAGGCTGTGCAGCGATTCGTCGTAGTCGGTCAGCAGATCGACGGCGTTGCCGTGCACCGGCATGAAGTCGCCCTGGCGCTGCACCAGCGGCACGATCTCGGCAGTGGCGGTGTCGGGCTGCGGCACCCAGCGCAGACGCCGCTGCAACGCCTGCTCTTCGCGGATGACCAGCGATGCCTCGGCCTGGCGGCGGATGCGTTCGCGCGACAGCCAGGGGTGGCCGAACAGCAGGTACAACGGCAGGCCCAGCAAGGGCACGAAGCCGACCAGCAGCAGCCAGCTGCGTGCGGCCCCCGGCGTGGTGCGGGTGGGAATCCAGCACAGCGCGACCAGGCGGATGAGCCAGTCGATCAACAGCAGGTAGGAGCCCAGCAGCCACTCGAACAGCATCGCGTCGCCCGTCGGGAGGTGTGCAGCCATTCTGCCCAGCAGGGTGTGTAGAGTCGAGCTTGCTCGACTGCTTGGAAGCGGTGTGCCAACCAAGGTTGGCACCTACCAGGCGGGGTGAATGTACCAACCAAGGTTGGCACCTACCCGGCGGGGCGAATGTGCCAACCAAGGTTGGCACCTACCCGTGCGGGGTACGCACCCACCGGGCGCCGGGCATGAAAAAACCCGCCACAAGGGCGGGTTTTTCCGGAGGCGATCAGCAACCCTTGCGGATTACTTGATCTTGCCTTCCTTGTACGGGACGTGCTTGCGCACGACCGGATCGTACTTGGAGAATTCCATCTTCCCCGGGGTGTTCTTCTTGTTCTTGTCGGTCGTGTAGAAGTGACCGGTACCGGCGGTCGAAATCATACGGACCTTATCGCGCTTGCCTGCCATGATCGTCTACTCCTCAGACCTTTTCGCCGCGCGCACGCAGCTCAGCCAGAACGGAATCGATGCCGTTCTTGTCGATGGTGCGCAGTGCATGCGCGGAAACACGAAGCTTCACCCAGCGGTTTTCGCTGGCAACCCAGAAGCGGCGCTCGTGCAGGTTGGGCAGGAAACGACGACGGGTCTTGTTGTTGGCGTGCGAGACGTTGTTACCCGTCTGCACTCGCTTGCCGGAAACCTGGCATACGCGGGACATTGCGCACCTCGATAGTTAATTGTGTCAGCCCGTAGCCCGGGAGACGGCGGCCTCGGTGGTTGCCCACCACACGTCAAGAGAATCAAAGGGTTACGCTGGCGTTGGGCGGCCGGGGACGTGCTCCCGGGGGCGCCGCCCGGCACGAAACCGGACACAGCGAGCCGCGCATTATGCAGGCTTTCAATCACTTGCGCAAGTTGTCCACAGGGCAAAGGCTGAACGTGGCACGCCGTGTTCATGCCGGGTCTGCCCATACTGGCGGCCCCTCCCTCGAGCCCTTCGATGCGACTGCTGGCCCTGACCTATGGCACCGAAGGCGACACCCGGCCGCTGGTGATGCTGTGCCACGGGCTGCGCCAGGCGGGCCACGAGGTGATGCTGCTGGCCGAACAGGGCACGCTGGCGACTGCGCGCGACCTGGGCGTGCCGCACGCGGCGCTGGAGGGCGACATCCATGATGAGGTGGTGGCCCTGGTGGCACGCGGCAACAACCTGGCTGCCGCCTCGCGCGGTCTGGCGCGGATGGCCGGCCGCCACGTGCCGGCCTGGATGGCGCAGGCCGATGCGGCCGCCGCAGGCTGCGACGCCATACTGACGGGCGGTC
Organism: Stenotrophomonas sp. S49; assembly: GCF_016624905.1. NCBI lineage: Bacteria > Pseudomonadati > Pseudomonadota > Gammaproteobacteria > Lysobacterales > Lysobacteraceae > Stenotrophomonas > Stenotrophomonas sp. S49. Next base: position 8,872 of record NZ_JACVUD010000084.1, read on the forward strand.
TGGCCGCCCTGGTGGGCTTGAGCGTGGCCGAGCGGCACGACCTGCCAGCCATCGGCACCGGCATGATCCCGCTCACCCCGACGCGGGCCTTTGCATCCCCCTTCCTGCCGCCGCTGCCGCTGCCCGGGTTCCTGCGCCGGGCCAGCTACGGGCTGGTCAACCAGGCGGTCTGGCGCACTTTCCGCACACCGATCAATGCGGCGCGTGCCGCATTGGGCCAAGCTCCGCGCCGCACGCTGTGGACCGGCCTGCCGATGCTGTACGGCATTTCTCCGCAGCTGCTGCCGCCGCCGCCGGACTGGCCGGCCGACCACGTGGTGTGCGGGCAATGGCGGATGCCAGAGCAACCGTGGTTGCCGCCACCAGACCTGCGGGCCTTCCTTGATGCCGGTCCGCCACCGGTGTACCTGGGCTTCGGCAGCATGACCGGCTTCGACCGCGAGCGCGTGCTGCCGGCGTTGCTGCAGGCTCTGGCACCGCGCCGCGTGCTGCTGTTTCCCGGCTGGGCGGGCCTGCCTGCAGGCGACCTGCCGGCGAACGTGTTCGTCGTTGGCCCGACACCGCATGAAGCGCTGTTCCCGCGCTGCGCGCTGGCCATCCATCACGGTGGCAGCGGCACCACGCATTCGGCCTGCCGCGCGGGTATTCCCTCGCTGGTGATGCCCTTCGCCGCCGATCAGTTTTTCTGGGCGCGGCGCCTGCAGACGCTCGGTGTTGCGCCAGCACCACTGTCGCCGAAGCGCTTGCATGCGGCCACGCTGGCGACGGCCATCGCGTTCGCCGAAGACCCGGAATCGCGCGCACGTGCCGCTGCACTGGGTGCAGCGATGGCCAGCGAAGATGGCGTGGCCACCGCCGTCGCCGCGATTGACGGAAATCGACCTTACCCCCCGCCTGACGTTGCTGTAGAACGTTGAAAGGGCTCTGCCAGCCCCCTTGCCCAGCCTATGAAATGCCGGGGTGGACACAGCACAGGGAAAGCTGGCGGACAAAAAAAACCCCGGACCCATCACTCACGTGAAGCATGTGAGGAGAGGAGCTTGCCGGGGTATGCGCTGCCGATGCTAGGGGAAGATCACACCGTGTTCAAGAGTCCGCATTGGGCATCGCTCATTGATGTGAAGATCGCTGACGGGTTGGTAGCGGCAGTGTCATCGACCAGATTGGCACCCTACGGATTGCCAGATCCACCCGCCGCCGCAGTTGTGATCGATCCCGTCAACCAAGCACCCGTTGGCGCGCTGGGCTCCGCGCTGGCTGGAGCTCTGAAGCCCCACCAGGCATCCGCCACTGTCGCCCAGCCTCAGCCAGTGACATCGGTAGCCCACTCATACGGAAATACGGGCATTGAGGCCGTAGCAAGGCACTCCAGAAACATGCTTCTGTGCGAGGCCCTGTATCCAGTGCTTCATATGCTGGAAGTCGTGATGCGCAACAGCATTCACAACGCTTTCAGCCAGCACTTCGGGGCGCGCGATTGGTATGCGCAGGCCTGGCTCAATGCGAACCATGCACGCATGGTCCTGGAGGCAAAAGCAACGCTTTCGAAGCGCAACAAGCCCCATGATCCGGATCGAGTCGTTGCAGAACTCGGGTTCGGCTTCTGGTGCGGGATGTTTCACTTCGCCTATGAACATGGAGGACGGGCAGCGTGGCCTGCCCTCCTCGGCACGGTTCTACCTGGCGTTCCCAAATCCTGGAGAACCAGAGCAAAGGTTCAACGTCGGGTCGAAGGCGCGCGCGCTCTGCGGAATCGCGTTTTCCACCATGAACCCATCACCTTCCATCAGGATCTGCGTGATAGACACCGGCACCTGGTGGAAGTGCTTGGCTGGTTATCCCCCGAAGCGCGGCAACACATAGAACATGTCTGCAGGTTCAATCGCGTGCATGACGACAACTTGTGCTTGCACTGCCCTGCAGAGGCGTAGCGTCAGGCACACGGGTGTCGTCACGGCTTCCCGATGAGGTCGGATCCCGCGTCGACAGACGCTGGCTCTGACCCGTGCTTCAGGCCAACTCAACGCAGGTGCGGAATCACCTGGGCCAGCAGATGTGCATCCTTCAGCGCGCCGTGCAGGCCGCGCTCGCCGGGAATGCCCAGGCGTCGCAGCAGGTCATCCAGCTTGTTGGGCTGCCCCGGCCAGCGCTGCTGGGCGATCTTCAGGCTGCAGGTCACGCGGCAATGGTGGGCCAGGGCCACCGTGTGGCCGGCCAGGCGAAGCTCATGGTCCAGGAAGCCGACGTCGAACGTGGCGTTGTGGGCCACCAGTTCGCTGCTACGCAGGAATTCAAGCAGTTCGACCGCTTTGCTGGAGAACAACGGCTTGCCGACCAGCATGGCGTCGCTGATGCCGTGCACACGTTGTGCGAAAGGGTCAACGCGACGCTGTGGCTGCAGGAACGTGTGGAACTGGCGACCCGTGATTCGTCCGTCGATCATTTCCACCGCACCGATTTCGATGATGCGATGGCCCTGTTTGTGCGACAGGCCGGTGGTTTCGGTGTCCAGTGCAACGATACGACTCATGGGGCGATCGATTTCCTTTGTGGCGTGCCGGGAATGGTCGCACGAAGGTTGACGACATCGACCTAGGAACAGTTGCAATCCTTTACGGTCGGGAGGCTGTGACGCCGAGCAGAAGCAGTCAAGCAACGCTCGACGCTACAAGGGCGTCACCCCAGCACCTCCACCACCCAATCGATGAACACCCGCAGGCGCTGGCTCATGTGCCGGTTGGGCGGGAACATCACGTGCATCGGCATGGCGGGCAGTTGCCAGTCCTGCAACACCGGCCGCAGTTCGCCGCGGGCCACGTGCGGCTGCGCCATGTAGCTGGGCAGGGCGACCACGCCCAGCCCGGCCACACCGGCCGCCAGATAGGCGTTGCCATCATCGAAGCCCACCGTGTAACGGCCCTGCACCTCGATGCGCTCATCACCACGGCGGGCGCTGAACACCCGCGCGCGACCGCTGCGCGGGCTGAGGAAGCCGACCACGTGATGGTTCGGCCCTTCCAGCGCGCGCGGGTGGTCGGGCGCGCCGAAGCGCTGCAGGTAGGCAGCGCTGACGTAGAAGCCGAGCGGCAGGCTGGCCAGCGGCCGTGCCACCAGCGCCGGGTCGGCCGGCGTGCCGCCGCGGATCACGCAGTCCACGTTGTCGGCGATGACATCCACTTCGCGATCGCTCACCCCGATGTCCAGCTGGATCTCCGGGTAGCGTGCATGGAAATCCGCCAGCGCCGGCACCAGCCTCAGCCGTGCATAGGGGCCGGGCACATCGATGCGCAGGCGCCCGCGCGGCTGGCTGGCGGCCTCGCCCAGGCCGCCTTCCACCGCCTCCAGTTCGGCCAGCAAACGGGCGATGCGCGGGTAGTACGCCGCGCCATCGGCGGTGGTGCTGACACGCCGGGTGGTGCGGTTGAGCAGGCGCAGGCGCAGGTGCGCTTCCAGCTGCTGCACCAGCTGGGTGACCGTGGTGCGGCTGACCTGCAGGGTGTGCGCGGCGCGGGTGAAGCTGCCGGTTTCCACCACACGGGCGAAGGCCCGCATTGCCTCGAATCGGTCCATGGGCGGCCCGCGATTGTTTGGGATCGGCAATCAATCTAGGCCGATTATCGCGGTTTATCCAGACAACCTTGGCGAGGAGGATGGCCCTCTCTTCCACGGGATAGTCCCCATGTCACAGCGTGATGTCGTGTTCCCCGCCGGTCGCCAGGCCCTCTACGAGCGCAACCGCTACTCGCCGGCCATCCGGTCCAATGGCTTCCTGTTCGTGTCTGGCCAGGTCGGCAGCCGCGAAGACGGCTCGCCCGAGCCGGACTTCGAAACCCAGGTGCGCCGCGCCTTCGACAACCTCAATGCCGTGCTGGCAGCCGCCGGCTGCACGTTCGACGATGTGATCGACGTGACGGTGTTTCTGGTCGATCCGGAAAAGAATTTCGAGAAAGCCTGGGCGATCGTGCCCGAGTACTGGGGCCAGGCGCCGCACCCGACCCTGACCGGCATCGGCGTGACCTGGTTGTATGGGTTCCAGTTCGAGATCAAGGTGATTGCGAAGCTGCCCGCACCCAAGTAGTACGAATCACTCTGCGGCAAATTCCAGTGTGCGGCGCCAACGCAAAGGTTGCGTCGCACGCGCCGGGTCGGGACCGATCCGGTTCAACCAGCCGGCGGCCAATGCACGCGCACGCAGGCGTTCGCCAACACCTTCGGCCATTTCAACTTCAACGTGGGTCACTCTGCCTTCGGCATCCACGTCCGTTGCCCAGACCAGCTTGCCCACCCATTCGGCCGCCGGAACGGACGGATCGTAGTTTGGGCGACCCGCAACGTAGGGTCCGTCGTGCCCAAGGTACAGCGGGGAGTCCTCCAGGCGGTGATCGACGCGAACGTCTGCTCTGCCGGTGCGGCCGTCGCCAAGCGTGGCATCCACTGTCCACATGCCGGCTGCCCCTGCGGCGCCGATGTCCGCAGGGAAACACGTTTTCCGGCCATGGAAACCGGCATGCCGTACGTGCGAGATGCGAACGCCCTTGGCATCACGAATGGTGAGCTCCAGCCCGCCCACATCGGCGTCCTCTCCACCGGCGGCAACGCAGATGCGATGGTCATGCTGGCCATCGGCAACGAACTGGTAGGCCACCGACCGTGCGATCGCATCTGCGGGCGTCGGCGCCCACAGCAACTCGACGTAGACATCCCCGGCGGCGAATGCAGCCGGACTGGCCAGGACCAGCAGCAGACCGGCTGCGGCAGCGCGTGCAGACATCGTTCCGTCCTTGGTGGCGATTCCTGATCCTCACCGATGGTGCACGGCGGCGCAACCAGGCAGTGGTGTCGGCGCAATTACCTGCGGCAGGGGTCGGCAGCCAGCGGAAGCCGCTGGAGGGGATGGGGTCAGAGCCCTTCCTGCGGAAGGAATCTGCCCCCTCCGGTCAGGCCTCGCGGCGGTGCAGCCAGCGGTACAGCACCGGCAGCACCAGCAGGGTCAGCAGCGTGGACGAGACGATGCCGCCGATCACCACGGTGGCCAGTGGCCGCTGCACCTCCGAACCCGCACCGACATTGAAGGCCATCGGCACGAAGCCCAGCGAGGCGACGAGGGCGGTCATCAGCACCGGGCGCAGGCGCCCCAGCGCGCCTTCGCGCACCGCATCCAGCAGGGGCAGGCCCTGTTCGCGCAGGTGGCGCACGAAGCTGATCATCACCAGCCCGTTGAGCACCGCCACGCCCGACAAGGCGATGAAACCCACGCCTGCCGAGATCGACAACGGCAGGCCGCGCAACGCCAGCGCCAGGACGCCGCCGGTCAGGGCCAGCGGCACGCCGCTGAACACGATGGCCGCATCACGCACCGATCCGAACGCCCAGAACAGCAGCACGAAGATCAGCAGCAGCGTGACCGGCACCACCACGGCCAGGCGCTGGCTGGCCGAAATCAGCTGCTGGAAGCTGCCGCCGTAGTCGATCCAGTAGCCGGCCGGCAGTTCCACCCTGCCCTGCACCGCCTGCTGCAGGTCCGCCACGAAACTGCCCAGGTCACGATCGCGTACGTTGGCGGTGACCACGATGCGGCGCTTGCCGTTGTCGCGGTTGATCTGGTTCGGCCCTTCGCTGGTTTCGATGCGGGCCAGTTCGCGCAGCGGCACGGTGCGCGGTGCACCGCTGCCCGCGGCCACGCCCCGGCTCAGTTCATCGCCGTTGTCACTGGCCAGCGCCGGTTCCAGCGAAATCGGCAGATCGGCCAAGGCGGCCGGGTCCTGGCGCAGTGCTTCGGGCAGCCGCACCACGATGTCGAAGCGGCGGTCACCTTCGAACAGCTGCCCGGCCACCTGCCCACCCACGGCGGTGGCCACGGTGGACTGCACCTGGCCGGGGTTCAAGCCATAGCCGGCCAGCCGCTGCCGATCCGGCAGCACGGTCAGCAGCGGCAGGCCGGTGGTCTCTTCCAGCCGCACATCGGCCGCGCCCGGTACCGCCGCAACCACGCGCTGCAGGCGCTGGCCGACGTTGCGCAGGGTGTCCAGGTCATCGCCGTACAGCATCACCGCCACATCAGCACGCACGCCGGAAATCAGCTCGTTCATGCGCATCTGGATCGGCTGGGTGAACTCGTAGTTGTTGCCGGGCAGCGATTCCACCGTGCGCTCCAGCTCGGCCAACAGCGTTGCACGCGGCTTGCGCGGGTCGGGCCACTGGCTGCGGGGCTTCATCATGATGAAGGTGTCGGCCACCGAGGGCGGCATCGGGTCGGACGCCACTTCCGGTGTACCGATCTTGGAAAACACCTTGGCCACTTCCGGCACCTGCAGCAGGCGGCGTTCAATCTGCACCTGCATCTGCACCGACTGCGCCAGGCTGGTGCCGGGAATACGCATGGCATGCATGGCCACATCGCCTTCGTCCAGGCTGGGCACGAATTCGCTGCCCAGCCGCGTGGCCAGGGCGCCGCAGCCCAGCACCAGCACCACGGCGCCTACGGCGACCCAGCGGCCGCGGCGCAGGGTGAACGCCAACAGCGGCTGGTAGCGCCGCCGCAGCCAGGCCATCAGGCGGTTCTCCTGTTCCTGCACGCGGCCACCCAGGAACAGCACGATGGCGGCCGGCACGAAGGTCAGGCACAACAGCATGGCGCCAGTCAGCGCCAGCACCACCGTGATCGCCATCGGGTGGAACATTTTTCCTTCCACGCCGGTAAGCGCGAAGATCGGCAGGTACACCGCGGTGATGATGCCCAGCCCGAACAGGCTGGGGCGGATCACTTCGGCGGTGGCGCTGGCGGTTTCGGCAAAGCGTTCGGCCACGGTCATGTCGCGGCCCAGCTCATGCTGGCGTTCGCCGAAGCGGCGCAGGCAGTTCTCGATGATGATGACCGCGCCATCGACGATCAGGCCGAAGTCGAGCGCGCCCAGGCTCATCAGGTTGGCCGACACGCCGCCACGGGCCATGCCGGTGAGGGTGAACAGCATGGCCAGGGGAATGACCGCCGCGGTGATCAACGCGGCACGCACGTTGCCCAGCAGCAGGAACAGCACCACGATCACCAGCAGCGCGCCTTCCAGCAGGTTGCGCGCCACGGTCTGGATGGTGCGGTCGACCAGCGCGGTGCGGTCGTAGCTGGCGGTAACGGTCACCCCCGCTGGCAGGCTGGCCTGCGCCTGATGCAGGCGAGCGGCCGCGGCCTGCGCGACCTCGCGACTGTTGGCACCGACCAGCATCACCACGGTGCCCATCACTACTTCGTGGCCATTCTGGGTGGCCGCGCCGCTGCGCAGTTCCGGGCCGTCGGCCACGCTGGCCACGTCGTGCACGTGGATCGGCACGCCTTCGCGGCGGTCCAGCACGATGTTGCCGATCTCCTGCAGATCGGCCACCTGGCCGGGAATGCGCACCAGGAACTGCTGGCCATTGCGTTCGATGTAGCCGGCACCGACGTTCTGGTTGTTGGCCTGCACGGCTTCGGCCACGTCGTCCAGGCTGAAGCCCAGCGCGCGCAGCCGCGCCGGATCCGGGGTGATGTGCACCTGGCGCTGGAAACCACCGATGGTGTTGACCTCGGTCACGCCCGGCACGTTGCGCAGCTGCGGGCGGATCACCCAGTCCTGCAGCGTGCGCAGATCTGTGGCGGTGTAGGCCGTGCCGTCGGGCTTGCGTGCCTTGGGATCGGCGTCGATGGTGTACATGAAGATCTCGCCCAGGCCGGTGGCGATCGGCCCCAGCTGCGGGTCCAGCCCGGCCGGAATCTGCGAGCGCACCTGCTGCAGGCGTTCGGCCACCTGCTGGCGGGCGAAGTACAGGTCGGTGCCGTCCTTGAACACCACGGTGACCTGCGAAAGGCCGTAGCGCGACAGCGAACGCACGTGGTCCAGCTTCGGCAGGCCGGCCATCGCCGTTTCCACCGCGTAGGTGATGCGCTGTTCGCTTTCCAGCGGCGAATAGCCGGGCGCGGCGGTGTTCACCTGAACCTGCACGTTGGTGATGTCCGGGGTGGCGTCGATCGGCAGCCGGGTGAAACTCCAGATACCGACCGCCACCAGCACCAGGGTCAGGCCCAGCATCAGCCAGCGGCGCTGGATGGCCGCGGCGATGATGCGTTCCAGCAACCCGTGGCGGGCGTTGGGGTCAGTGCTCATGGCTGGCACCCGCCTTGCCGATGTCGGCCTTCACCGTGTAGCTCTGCTGCACCACCACCTGCTCGCCGGCACGCAGCCCGCCGCTGACTGCCACCTGCTGCGCATCGCGCGCGCCCAGGGTGACCGGTCGCGCGGTATAGGTGTCGCCCTCGCGCACGAACACCACGTCCTTGCCGTCCAGGGTCTGCAACGCGCTGAGCGGCACCACGATATCGGCCGGCGTGCTGGCCACCACGATGCGCGCGCGCACCGCCGCACCTGGCCGCCACAGGCCATCGGCATTGTCCACGCTGGCGCGCGCCACGGTGCTCTGGCTGGCGGTGGCGGTGCCGGGCAGCACGCGTTCCAGCGTGGTGACCTGGCTGACGCCATCGGTCATGCGGGTGACGGTAACCGGCACGCCGGCGGTGATGTGCTGGGTATCGGCACCGAAGATGTGCAGGTCCACCCACAGCTGCGACAGATCGCCTATCTCGAACAGCACCTGGCCCTCGCCCGCCATGGCGCCCACCTGCACCTGCCGCGACAGCACCACGCCGCTGATCGGCGCGGCCACGCTGTAGGTGGTCAAGCTGAGGTTGCTGTCGATGCTGGCCAGCGGCTGGCCGGCGCGCACGCGGTCGCCCACGTTCGCGCGCAGCGCGCGCACCGGGCCCGGGAAGCGTGCGGTGACCTGTGCGCTGCGCCCGTCGACCGGGGCCAGCAGGCCCTGCACGTCGTGTTCGTCGGCGATGGTGCCGGGGCCCGCTGCGGCGCTGACGATGCCCGCCTCGGCCGCCTGCGCGGCGGTGATGGTAGTGCGCTCGGGCGCATCGTCGGCATGCGCGGCTTCGCCTTCGGCGTGATCGTGGTCATCGTCCGCAGGCGACGCGGCCTGTGGGCCGCCGTTGCCACACGCGCTCAGCGCGGCCAGCAGCGCGGCCACGGTGGCCAGGCGGATCAGGGAGGTGACAGCCTTCATGGCAGGGCTCCTTCAGCAGAGGCGGCCAGCAGCGGTTGTCCGCTCAGGCGCTGGATTTCGATCAGGGCGGACTGTGCCGACAGCGCGGCATCCAACTGGCGCTGCCGCGCTTCAATGCGCATGGCCTGCAGCTGGGCCCATTCCAGGTAGCTGATGGCACCGGCGCGCCATGCGGTTTCGGCGGCCTTTTCGGCCTTCTGCAGTTGCGGCAGCACGTCGCGCTGCATGCGCTGCACTTCCAGCCGGGCGGTTTCGTAGCGGCCGTGCGCCTCGGCCAGGGTGGCGTACAGCTGCAACGCGCGGGCCTCGCGCTCGACTACGCTCAGGGCCAGTTCGGCTTCTGCGGCGCGGATCTCCGGCGCCGCACGGCGCGCACTGCCCAGCGCCATGCTGAAGCCGGCCAGCAAGGCGCTGTCGCCGCTGTCACGCATGTGGCGCACGCCCAGCTGCCAGGACAGGTCGCTGCGCTGCTGGCTGCGCGCCAGCTGCAGCTGCGCTTCGCGCACGCGTGCTTCGGTGGCGATCACCGCCAGTTCCGGCGTGCGCTGCAGCAGCTGTGCCAGTTGCTGGAAATCCTGCAGCGCGGGCAGTTGCAAGGGGTCGCCGGTGATGGCGTCGAAATCCACTTCGCGCGCGTTCCACAGCGCCGCCAGCGCCATGCGCGCAGCGCGTGCCGCCTGCAGGCTGCGGTCGCGATCCAGTTCGGCCTGGGCCAGTGCCGCCTGCGCGGTCAGCAGCGTGGACGCTGGCGAGGCACCGGCCTGCAGGCGCAAACGCGCGGCGGCCACTGCGCGGCGGCGCTGCTCGATATCGTCCATGGCGATGCGGCGCTGCTGTTCGGCCGCGCTGATGGCCAGGTAGCGGCGCGCGGTTTCGGCCAGCAGGTCCAGGCGGGTGATCTCGCGCTGCGGCGCCAGCGCGTCCAGATTGGCCTGGGCCACGGCACGACGCGCGTCCAGCTTGCCGCCGCGCTCCAGCACGCCGGCCAGGGTGACGGTGGCTTCGGCGGCATCGAAGCCGCGGGTGCTGTCGGTGCCCAGCACGTTCTCCAGTTCCACGCCGAGCACCAGCGCGGGGGTGAGGGCGGCGCCGTCCAGGCGGGCTTCGGCGGCCCGGCGCTGCAGGGTGGGCAGGCGCAGGTCGGGATGGGTACGGGCGACACGGTCGACGGCCGCGTCCAGGGTCAGGGGGTCAAGCGACGACGGCGCCTGCGCATGCACGCACGGCGCGATCGCCAGGGCCGCGACAGCGGCCAGGCGGATCCACATGGGAATACTCCGGAAATCTCAGGACAGGATCGGAAGCCCGCGCGCGGCGGGCGATGGATCAGGCCTGGATCGGAGGACGCAACAGCGATTCCAGCGGCGCGGGACGGCCGTCGGTGTCGATCGTGGTCGGCGCGGCGGCCGACGGCGGCAGCGGCAGTTCCCAGCTGGCCAATGCGAACGGCAAGACGCCGCCCTGGCCGTGGCAGTGCCCGCAATGCACCAGCGCGTGCAGCAGGCGAGCG
>NZ_JACVUD010000085.1:0-19475 GCF_016624905.1 Stenotrophomonas sp. S49
ACGTTCGGGACGTAGAGGTCGCAGGTTCGAATCCTGTCTCCCCGACCACTTCGGTGGTCAGCAAGAAGCCTGGAAGACGACAGTCCTCCGGGTTTTTTTGTATCTGAAATCGGCGCCCCGCCCGCGTGGCGGCCGCAATGCCGCGGCCACGTACAATGGCCCCCTGCCCCCACCTGTCGCACCGGCCCGGTCCGGTGCCGCCGCTGCACGCCCATGTTCCCGCGTGCGCCACCTGCAAGGATTCCGCATGACCACCGCCTCCCACGACTCGCCCTCACTGCTGCACGGGCGGCTGCTCGCCTTCGCTGCCATCCTGCTGGCGGCAGTGAACCTGCGCACTGCTGTCACCTCCATCACTCCGCTGCTGGACGTGCTGGGCCAGCACTTCGGTTTCGGCACCACCATGACCGGCGTACTGGGCATGCTGCCGACCGCCTCGTTCGCCCTGTTCGGCGTGGCCACCCCGGCCCTGGCCCGGCGCCTGGGGCTGGAACGCACCACCCTGCTGGCCATGACCCTGGCCATGGCCGGCCTGCTGCTGCGCTCCAGCGCCGGCAACGTCGGCACCCTGCTGCTGGGTTCGGTGATGGCACTGGCCGGCATGGGCATCGGCAACGTGGTGGTACCGCCGCTGGTGAAGCGCTACTTCGCCAACAAGGTGGGCACCATGAGCACGCTGTACATCAGCATGCTGCAGCTGGGCACCATGCTGCCGGCGCTGCTGGCGGTGCCGGTGGCGCAGGCGGCCGGCTGGCGCGTGTCGCTGGGCATGTGGGCGCTGCTGGCCCTGGCCGCCGCCCTGCCGTGGCTGATGCTGGCCCGACGCGCGCCGCACGCGCAGCTGGCGGCCAACGATCCCAGCGCGCAGCCGCACGGCAAGGTCTGGCGCACGTCGCTGGGCTGGAGCATGTCGCTGATGTTCGGCATGACCTCGCTGATGACCTATTCGATGTTCACCTGGCTGCCGCGCATCGTGGTGGAAGCCGGCGCCACGCCGGCCTTCGGCGGGGTGATGGTGGCCGTGTTCTCGGCGCTGGGGCTGCTGCCGTCGCTGGTCATCCCGTCGCTGGCGGTGCGCCTGCAGAACCCGTTCCCGCTGGTGCTGATCGGCTTCTTCTCGTTCGTGATCGCCTTTGCCGGCCTGCTGCTGGCGCCGATGAAGGCGCCCCTGCTGTGGGCCGCCCTGCTGGGCGTGGGCCCGTCCACCTTCCCGCTGGCACTGACCCTGATCAACCTGCGTACGCGCACCGCCACCGGCTCGGCGGCGCTGTCCGGGTTCATGCAGGGCGTGGGTTACAGCTTCAGCTGCCTGGGGCCGTTCCTGGTTGGCTGGCTGCATACGGTCAGCAACGGCTGGGGCCTGCCGTTCGGTTTCCTGTTCGGCTGCGCCACGGTGATGCTGTGCGCGTCCTGGGTGGCGTGCAAGCCGCGCCGCCTGGAAGATCTGTGGTGATCCAGGCCACCTTCCCCCGCGCGTCTACACACCGCTTCGGCGCGAACTGACGTAGCGTGTCCAAAGCTGACGCGGGGCGCGCCCAGGTCCATTGGCCGGGGCGCGCTCACCGTGCCTGCGCACCGAGTCGCTGCGGCGGCCGGTTCAACGTGATTTCGCAGTCCAAACCTTTGGCGGAAGGGGCGGTGCGATGGAAATGGCCTGTATCCGGTGGCGGTTGCGTGTAGAGGGAACAGCGAGGCTCTGGCCTCCCTGGGACGTGTCGGCTAAAGTTGGCATGTGATGTGCGTCACACTTTTTGCACATCGTCTAAGAATGGATGCTGAAGGGGGAATTCATGGTAGTTCACCGACCGCTGGCGCTCTGCGTCGGCCTGGCCTGCGCCGCTCTGGCGTCCGGGGCCCACGCGGCGCCGCCGCCCACCCAGGCCACCCGTGCCGATCGGCTGGCTGAAATCGGCCATTACCGTGACCAGGCCCACTGGGTTGATGCGCTGGCCGCCATCGAGCGCGCGCAGCAGGTCGAACCCAACGATGACCTGCTGTACAAGCTGCAGGTGCTCACCCTGGGCGACATCGGCAATGCGCACCGCGCCTGGCGCCTGTACCAGGCACGGCCGCAGTTGTTCGATGCCGACCAGAAGGCCCGGCTGGAAGCGAACTACGTGGCCAAGCTGGTGAACTGGAGCCTGGCCTACGGCCAGACCGAAGATTCGCGCCTGGACGAGGCCGAGGACGCGCTGGCTGAAATGGAGCAGTACGCGCAGCGCGACGGCACGCCGCTGGCGCAGGCCCCCCTGCGCATCCGCATGGACCGGCTGATCCTGCTCAACCGCCTGTCACGGCACGCACAGGTGCGCGATGAAGCGCGCGCCCTGCAGGCCGAAGGCCATGCCCTGCCCGACTATGTGCTGCCGGCGGTGGGCGATTCGATGATGGCCACCCAGCACCCCGACGAAGCCATTCCGCTGCTGGAAGCGGCGGTGAAGAACGATCCGTCGCGCTTCCAGTCGCGCTCTGAACTGTCCTACGCCTACCTGGAAACCGAGCAGGCAGAAAAGGCCATCGGCTACCTGCTGGCGTGGCAGAAGGACGAACCGGCATGGCGCTGGGGCGGCGGCAAGAGCCCGTACGCCAACTGGGCGCGCTACGAGGCCGACGTGGACCTGGCGATGATCCGCGCCTACAGCGGCGACCTGCCCACCGCGCAGCGCGAACTGGAAGCCCTGGTGGACGTGGGCCCGGGCAATGGCGGCCTGCAGACCGCACTGGGCAGCGTGTACCAGATGCGCGGCTGGCCGCGGCGTTCGCTGGAACGCCACCGGATGGCCTACACCCTGGACCCGCGCGACGTCTCGCCGCGGCTGGGCATGCACGAGGCCTACGTGCAGCTGCAGCGCGACGATCTGGCGCGGCCGCTGCACGACGATCTGCTGGAACGCTACCCCAACCAGCCCTCGGTGCTGCGCATGGACCGCGACTGGCGCGCACACCGCGGCTGGCAGCTGCAGGCCACCGTTGAAGGCGGCCGCAGCTCGGGCGGCGGCGGCACCTCGCCGCTGGGCAACGACGACCTGCATTACGGCATGGAAGTGGCCACGCCGATCCTGGACGACCGCTGGCGCCTGTTCGCCTTCGCCGACCGCCGTTCTGTCACCTTCCAGGACCAGAAGATCAACCCGCTGTGGATGGGTGCCGGCGTGCGCTACCGGTTCGGTCGCGCCGACGCCGAAGCCGCCGTGCTTCGTCCCAACGACAGCATCGGCGACACCGGCCTGCGCGGTGGCTTCGGCTGGCAGTTCAACGACCAGTGGCATGCCGGCGTCACCGCCGCGCGCAACGATCCGGAAGCCTCGATGCAGGCCCGCGTCTCGGGCATCACCGCCGACAGCGTGGCCGTGGCCGTGGACTACACCCGTAACGAGCGCACCCACTGGAGCCTGGGCGGCAGCCAGTTCCGCTACGACGATGGCAACCGCCGCGACACCCTGACCAGCGCCATCGAGCAGCGCCTGCTGACCCGCCCGCGCCTGCTGATCGATGGCCTGGGCAGCGTCTACACCAGCCGTGGCAGCCAGGACGACGCACCGTACTTCAACCCCTCGCGCGACCGCTCGGTGGAGATCGGCCTGCGCATCGACCAGCAGCTGTGGCGCCACTACGAGCGCCACTTCCGCCACCGCCTGACGGTGTCGCTGGGCGACTACTGGCAGGAAGGCTATGGCAGCGCACTGATTCCCAGCGTGGCCTACCGCCACGAATGGCAGTTCAGCCAGGGGCGCATCCTGGAATACGGGGTGAGCTGGTCGCGGCCGGTCTACGACGGCCAACGTGAACGTCATATCGGCTTCGATGCCGCGCTGCGCTGGGGAGAGTGAGATGGAACGGATGCTTCGCTACCTGATGACCACCGTGCTGTTGGGCCTGCTGGCCCTGGCACTGCCGGCCGCGGCCCAGCAGCCCACCGAGCTGGATGCCAGCGACAACGGCCTGCTGATCCTGAGCTACCACGACATCCGCGATGACGTGCGCGAAAAGGCCGACGCCGACGCCTACGCGGTCAGCACGCAGAACTTCGCCGCACACCTGGACTGGCTGTCGGCGCATGGCTACCACCCGATCTCGCTGTCGCAGCTGATCAAGGCCTCGCGCGGGGAAGCCACGCTGCCGCCGCGGCCGGTGCTGCTGACCTTCGATGACGGCCTGCGCAGCGTCTACACGCGCGTGTACCCCCTGCTGCGTGCCTACAACTACCCGGCGCTGGTGGCGGTGATCACCGATTACGTGGACATGGCACCGGGCCGCACCATCGACTACGGCTACCGCCCGTTCGGCCATGACGATTTCCTGACCTGGACACAGCTGCGCGAGATGCAGTCCAGTGGGCTGATCGAACTGGCCAGCCACACCGACAACCTGCACCACGGCGTGCAGTCCAACCCGCAGGGCAACCAGACCCCGGCGGTGATCACCCGTGTGTACGACCCCAAGGCGCAGCGCTACGAAACCGCGCAGCAGTACGAACAGCGCCTGCGTGCCGACCTGGGCCGCAGCGTGCAGCTGATCAGGAAAGAGCTGGGGGTGACGCCGAAGGCGATCGTCTGGCCGTACGCAGCCTACAACCAGCTGAGCAACGATATTGCCGAGCAGCTGGGCATGCCGGTGTCGTTCGACCTGGAAGGCCGCAGCACGCCGGTGACCCGCGACCTGCACGGCCTGGCACGCCTGCTGGTGACCAACAATCCGAACACCGCCTCGCTGGCCTTTGAACTGCGCCGCAATGTCAGCCTGGACGGCACACGCGCGCTGCAGATCGACATGGATTCGGTGTACGACGCCAACCCCGCGCAGCAGGCGCGCAACCTGGATGCGCTGATCGAGCGCGTAAAGAAGGTCGGCCCGACCCACGTCTACCTGCAGGCCTTCGCCGATCCGGACGGCAACAACACCGCCGATGCGCTGTACTTCCCCAACCGCCACCTGCCGATGCGTGCGGACCTGTTCAACCGCGTGGCCTGGCAGCTGAAGACCCGCGCCGGGGTGAAGGTGTATGCGTGGCTGCCGGTACTGGGCTACGAACTGCCCGACGCCGCACAGCGCACCGCGCTGGGTATCGCCAGCCCCGAACACGATGGCATGTACCGGTTGGACTTCACCAAGCCGCAGGCGCGGCAGATCATCAAGGACATCTACGAAGACCTGGCCATCAATTCATACTTCGAAGGCCTGCTGTTCCATGACGATGCCTATGTGCGCGACACCGAACTGGCGCAGCTGCCGCAGGAAGGCGCCGATGGCGGCCGCACCCAGGCACTGATCGACTTCACCCTGGAACTGCGTGACAGCGCGCAGCGCTGGCGGCCGAAGCTGGGCACGGTGCGCAACCTGTACGCCCAGCCGGTGCTGGAACCGCAGAGCGCCACCTGGTTCGCCCAGCGCCTGGACCTGTTCAACAAGGCCTACGACCGCACTGCGCTGATGGCGATGCCGTGGATGGAAGGCAGCCGCCACCCCGAGCGCTGGCTGGACCGCTTGGTCACCGCCGTTCGCGCGCACGACCCGGACCTGAAGCACACCATGTTCGAACTGCAGACCGTGGACTGGCGCACCCAGACGCCGATCAGCGGCCAGCGCCTGCGCGCCCAGGTGCGCCGCCTGCAGGCACAGGGTGTACGCCACTTCGCGTGGTACCCGGACGATTTCATTGCCGACAAGCCGTCGACCGTGGACGCGCGCGCCGCGATGTCTGCGCGCAACTTCCCGTACCCGGAGAAGTGACATGGACATGAGCCCCTGGCTGTATGCCCTGTTCCAGTTCGCCTTCTTCTACCCGATGGTGATGGCGTTCTTCTGGATGTCCGGTGGCCTGTACTACTTCTTCCGCCGCGAACGGAAGTCGCGGCCGCGCAACGATCCGCCACCGATGGCCGAATACCCGTTCGCCACGCTGCTGATTCCCTGCCACAACGAATCGGACAACCTGGACGACACCATCGGCGCGGCGCTGGCCCAGCGCTACCCGGATTTCGAAGTGATCGCCATCAACGATGGCAGCCGCGATGACACCGGCGCGCGCCTGGATGCACTGGCCGCACAGCACCCGCGCCTGCGCGTGGTGCACCTGGACCGCAACCTGGGCAAGGCCAATGCGCTGCGCATGGGCGCGCTGGCCGCGCGTTCGGAATACCTGGTCTGCATCGATGGCGATGCAATGCTGGAAGAGTTCGCCATGCACTGGATGGTCTGGCACCTGACCAGCGGCCCGCGCGTGGGCGCGGTGACCGGCAATCCGCGCATCCGCAACCGTTCCACCCTGCTGGGACGCCTGCAGGTGGCCGAGTTCTCTTCGATCATCGGCATGATCAAGCGCGCCCAGCGCGTGTACGGGCGCATCTTCACCGTGTCCGGGGTGATCGCCGCGTTCCGCCGCACCGCCCTGCACCGCATCGGCTACTGGGCCGACGACATGGTGACCGAGGACATCGACATCAGCTGGCGCCTGCAGCTGGACCACTGGGACATCCGTTACGAGCCCAACGCGCTGTGCTTCATCCTGATGCCCGAAACCCTGAAGGGTCTATGGCGGCAGCGCCTGCGCTGGGCCCAGGGTGGCGTGGAAGTGCTGCTGCGGCATGGCACTTCCTTGTTCAGCTGGCGCAAGCGGCGCATGTGGGGGGTGTTGCTGGAGTACATCCTGAGCGTGTTCTGGGCGTACACCATGTTGCTGATCGTGGTGCTGTGGGCGCTGGGCAAGTTCGTTCCACTGCCGGCCCCGCTGTACATCGATACGCTGCTGCCGCAGTGGCACGGCGTGATCCTGGCGCTGGTCTGCCTGCTGCAGTTCGCCAGCAGCCTGATCATCGACCGTCGTTACGAAACACACATTGGACGCAACTACTTCTGGGTCATCTGGTACCCGATGGCGTACTGGTTGATCAGCCTGTTCACCACTCTGGTGGCGCTGCCGAAGACGCTGTTCAAGCGCCGCGGCAAGCGCGCCACCTGGGTCAGCCCTGACCGGGGGATCCGATGAGCACCGTACGTGGCACCACCACCAAGAAACCGTCCAACCGCTTCGATTCGCGGTTGATCCAGAAGCCTCGCCAGCAGCCGCGCCTGCAGCGCACGGCCTGGGGCTTCGTCACCCTGGCCTTCTGGGGCTTCTACTTCTACCTGTGGGCACCGCTGGTCACGCTGATCTCGTGGCTGCTCGGCGGGCAGATGGCCTTCGTGCAGTTGTACCAGCACAAACAGCACCTGGACCCGTTCGTGATGATCGCGCTGCCAATCATCCTGGTGTGCTGCGCGCTGCTGCTGATCGCCTGGGCCGAGTACAACCGCTACCGTTTCGCCGGCAAGGAACGGCGCGCGCCGCGGGTGGATTCGAGCCGGGCGGAGATCGCCCACTCGCTGGGTGCCAGCGATGCACTGGCCGATCTGCTGGTGAATGCCAAGGCGGTGACGCTGCACATGGATGACAGCGCACGCCCGGTGGGCCTGACGCGGGAGCCGCTGGTGTAAGGGGTGGGTGTTTTGGCAGGGCTTGCAGCCCTGCACCTGCAGAGGCAGGAGCAAACAGCGGGCATTCCGTGGGATGGCGGGGCACTGTGGGTTTGCGGGGACGCCGTAAACCCGTCCATGGGGGCTTGGTCGCCGCATCCATGCCCGCAAACCCACAGTGCCCCGCCTTCGATAGGTTCACGCGGCTGTTGGCAACGGCGGCTGTGGGTGGGTGCCGTCCGTTGGTCGGCACATCTGTCAGATATCAAATTTCATCTGTGATCCGACCCCGTGCCGACCAACGGTCGGCACCTACCAACGCAGAACGCCGCTCCGACAGATCGCGAAAATCTGTCAGAGGTGGGTCGGTGTCGGAATGCGGGGTGTCAGCCGCATGGATGCGGCTGCCAAGCCCACAGGGGTGAGGGCGCTTTGCTTGCGAAGCACTGCTTCGCAAGCGCCCGAACGCACAGCCGCCAGCGGCTGGGCCGGGCCCCGGAGGGGGACTTGCGGCGTCCCCGCATTCCGACACCGCCCCGCCAATCCAAGGAATGCGCGCTCTTGACGTTGACGTTGACGTTGAAGTGCAGCAGGTGCAGGGCTGCAGGCCCTGCCGCAAAAAACTCTATCGGGTCTGCCCTTCGCCACGTACGACGAACCGTTCCACGGTCAGCGCTTCCAACCCCATCGGGCCATACGCGTGCAGGCGCGTGGTGGAAATGCCGATCTCGCTGCCCAGCCCCAGCTGGCCACCATCGGAAAAACGCGAGGACGCGTTGACCATCACCACCGCCGAACGCAGCGCGTTGACAAAGCGCTCGGCATTGCCGGCGTCTTCGGTCGCAATCACTTCGGTATGGTCGGAGGTATACGTGCGAATGTGGGCGATTGCCGCATCCAGGTCATCGACCACGCCCACCGCCAGCACCAGATCGAGGAACTCGGCAGCGAAATCCTCGTCCGTAGCGGCCGTGCTGCCCGGAAGCAACGGCTGCGCGCGCGCGTCGGCACGCAGCTCCACCCCGCGCTCGCCCAGCGCCTGCGCCGCGCGCGGCAGGAACGCCTCAACCACGTCGCGGTGCACCAGCAGCGTTTCCAGCGAATTGCAGGCCGCCGGGCGGCTGCACTTGCCATCCACCAGCAGCGCAACGGCCTTGTCCAGATCAGCGCTGACATCCACGAACAGATGGCAGACACCCTTGTAGTGCTTGATGACCGGAACCCGTGCGTGTTCGGCAACGAAGCGGATCAGGCCTTCACCGCCACGCGGAATGGCCAGGTCGATCAGCTCGTGCAGTTGCAGCAGTTCCAGCATGGCCTCGCGGCGCAGATCGGTCAGCACGGTCACCGCCGCCGGCGGCACGCCGTTGGCCTTCAGTGCACCGGCCAGGGCCTGGGCGATGGCGGTGTTGGAATGGATCGCCTCGGAACCACCGCGCAGGATCACCCCGTTGCCGGCCTTCAGGCACAGCGCAGCGGCCTCTGCGGTCACGTTCGGGCGTGCCTCGTAGATCATCGCGATCACGCCCAGCGGCACGCGCACCTTCTGCACGCGGATACCGTTGGGGCGCACATCGTCGCGGGTTACCTGCCCCACCGGATCGGGCAGCGCAGCCACGTCGCGTACCGCTTCGGCCATGCCGAACAGCCGCGCCGGGTCCAACGCCAGGCGGTCCAGCATCGCCGCGCCCACGCCTTTTTCCCTCGCTGCTGCCAGATCGCGTGCGTTGCCGGCCAGGATCAGGCCGGCGTTCGCTTCCAGTGCCTGTGCCATGGACAGCAGCAGCGCACGGCGCGCCGCACTGTCCAGCCCGGCAACCACCGTGGCCGCATCACGGCAGGCCCGCGCCTGCGCTTCGATTTCACTCATGGAGATGTCCTGCAGTTCGTTCATGGCAGCACCAGATCGTCGCGATGCACGACCGTGCCACCGTAGTTGTAGCCGAGCACGGCCTGGATGTCGCGCGTGTGGCGGCCGGCGATGCGGCGCACATCGTCGGCGGCGTACTGGCTGACCCCGCGCGCCACGCAGACCCGCCCCGCGTCACTGTTCCAGCACACCTGCACCATGTCACCGCGACGGAACGCGCCGTCGGCGCCGGTAATGCCGCCGGGCAACAGCGAAGCGCCCTTCTCGCGCATGGCCTGCGCAGCACCGGCATCGACCAGGATCGCGCCCTCGGCCAGCGGCGCATGCCGCAGCCAATGCTTGCGCGCCGCTTCACGGCTGCGGGCGGCGTGGATGCGCGTGCCAAACAGCCGATCGCGGGTCAGCGCGCGCACCACGTCACCGCTGCGACCGTTGAACAGGTAGGTTTCAATGCCGAACCGGCCGGCCTTGGCAGCGGCTTCCAGCTTGGTCCGCATGCCACCGGTACCGGCACGCGAGCCTGCACCGCCGGCCATGGCCAGCACGGCATCGCTCAACTCGGCAACGTCGTGCAGCGGCTGCGCGTCGGCGACCGTGCGCGGGTCGGCGCTGAACAGCCCGTCGATGTCGGTGGCGATGAACAGCGCATCGGCATCGACCAGCGCGGCCACCGTGGCGGCCAGGTTGTCGTTGTCGCCAAGCTTGAGTTCGTCGACCGAAACGGTGTCGTTCTCGTTCACCACCGGCAATGCCCCCAGCCGCAGCAGCTCGTTCAGCGTTGCGCGCGCATTGAGGTAGCGGCGGCGGTTGCGCAGGTCGTCGTGGGTCAGCAGCACCTGCGCCACCGGCCGTTCGAAGAAGCGCTGCCATAGGCCGATCAGCTGCGCCTGGCCCAGTGCGGCCAGCGCCTGGCGGGCAGCCATTGCGGCGCCGGGTTCATCCACGCGCGGCAGGATCGCGCGCCCCGCTGCTACAGCGCCGGAGGAGACGATCACCACTTCGCGGCCGGCCAGCACATGGGCCGACACGAACTGGGCCAGGCCCAGCGCATGGCGCGGCGACAGCCCGCCACCATCGGCGGCCAGCAGACTGCTGCCCACCTTCAGCACCGCACGCCGCCACGGCGGCAGCGCTTGTTCGGGGAACGGCGAGGCGACGTGGGCGACGGGGTGTGTCATCAGCGGGATCTCAGCGGGTACGCCATTCGTGCACGGTCAACTGCGAGGCCTGCATCGTCACCAGCGGATCGGTGGCGACGATGGCCTGGGCCTGCGCCAGGCTGTCCACGTTGCACAGCACGTAGGCGCCGCCGCTGCCATCGGTGAAGCCACCGGTCAGCTGCAGCTGGCCCTGCTCGCGCAACGCGTCCAGGAAATCCAGGTGCGGCTGCACCGCGGCCTGGGTGAACGTGGGCAGGCGCAGGGCCATGACCAGAAAGACAGTGCCCGCCATCAGGCCAGCGCCAGCCAGCGCGCGCGCAGTTCGTCCAGGCGCAGGTCGGCGGCCGAACCGGGCGACACGCGCGCGGCCAGGCTGCCTTCCGGGGTACGCCCCTGCCCTGCACTGTCAGCGCCGGCAGCGGCGGCCTTGTAGGCCTCACGGAACGGCACACCGGCCACGGCCGCTTCCACCGCAACGTCGGTGGCATACATGCCCGAATCGATGGCTGCACGCAGCTTGTCGTCGCGCCACTCCAGGTTGGCCAGCAGCGCCGGCAGCAGTTCCAGCGCGGCCAGGCCACGACCGAAGCCGTGGAAGATGGCGCCCTTGGACGACTGCAGGTCGCGGTGGTAGCCCGACGGCAGCGACAGCAGCTGCTCGATCTCGGTACGCGCTGCGGCCACGCTTGCGTGGGTGGCGCGCATCAATTCGATCACGTCCGGGTTGCGCTTGTTCGGCATGATCGAGCTGCCGGTGGTGTACTGCGCCGGCAACGCGACGAAACCGAATTCGGCACTGGTGAACAGCGAAAGATCCCAGGCGATGCGGCGCAGGTCCAGCGTGGCGCCGCCCAGCGCTTCCAGCGCGGCCAACTCGAACTTGCCACGCGACAGCTGTGCGTAGATCGGCGACACCTGCATGCGCGCAAAGCCCAGTGCAGCGGTGGTGTGTTCGCGGTCCAGCGGCAGGTTCACGCCATAGCCGGCGGCGGTGCCCAGCGGGTTGGCATCCACCAGTGCATGTGTGTCGCGCGCGCGCACCGCGTTGTCGATGAAGGCTTCGGCCCAACCTGCCCACCACATGCCCGCCGAAGACACCACGGCACGCTGGATGTGGGTGTAGCCGGGAATCGGCAGGTCCTTCTCGGCCTGCGCGCGGTCCAGCGCCACCTTGGCCACCTCGGCGCTGAGATGCGCCACGCGCTGCAGCTTTTCCTTCAGCCACAGGCGGGTGGCCACCAGGATCTGGTCGTTGCGGCTGCGCCCGGTGTGGATCTTGCGCCCGGCATCGCCCAGGCGTTCGGTCAGGCGTGCTTCGATGGCCGAATGCCCGTCTTCGTACTGCGTGTCCAGCACGAAACGGCCAGCGCGGAAGTCCTGCGCCAGCAGGTCCAGTTCGCGCAGCAGGCCGGCCAGTTCGTCGGCACTGAGGATGCCGATGTGCTGCAGGCCTTCGGCGTGCGCGGCGCTGGCGGCGATATCGTGCAGGAAGAACTCACGGTCGAGGATCACGTCATCGCCGGCGAGGAAGGTCTGGATCTGTGCGTCGACCGCGACGCCCGGCTTCTGCCAAAGAAGGTCTGCCATGGGGGCTCCGTAATACGAGTTCAGTGCGGGATCGACGTCAGTTCGTCGATGCCCAGCGCAAGGTTGAGGTTCTGCATGGCCTGGGTGGCCGCACCCTTCAGCAGGTTGTCCAAGGTGGCCACCACCACCACCCGCTTGCCGCCGGGTGCCAGGGTGAAACCACCGACCTGGGCGCCGTGGCGGCCGGCAATGCGGCTGACCCACGGTGCTTCGTCCACCACCTCCACCAGCGGTTCGCCGGCGTAGGCCTGCTGGAAACGCGCGACGATCTGCTCGCGGGTCTGCACCTGGTTCAACCACAGGTTCGCGGTCAGGGTGATGCCACGGAAGTGCGGCGCCACGTGCGGCATGAACTCCACCGCCACGCCCAGCTGCACCGACACTTCGCGCTCATGCACGTGGTTGGTCAGCGCGTACGGCATCAGGTTGTCGGCCAGCAGCTCGACGTTGTTCTTGTCCGACGGCGTGGTGCCGGCGCCGGAGTAGCCGGACACACCGAAGCACTGCGGCGGGCCGGCCAGCAGATCCAGCAGCGGGTGTACGGCCAACTGCATCGCGGTGGCGTAGCAGCCCGGGTTGCTGATGTGCTTCTGGCCGCTGTAACGGCTGCGGGTGAGCTCGGGCAGGCCGTAGTACCAGCCATTGTCGAAGCGGTAGTCGGCCGACAGATCGACGATCACCGTGTCAGGCCTGGTGGCGTCCAGCGCGGCCACGAACGGGGCGGCCAGGCCATTGGGCAGGGCCAGGATCACCGCATCCACGCCCTTGGCGGCCACGGCATCGGCATCCAGGTTTTCGTACTGCAGGTCGCCCTGCACTTCGGGGTGGTGGTCGGCCAGGCGCTGGCCGGCACGCTCGCGCGAAGACACGAAGGCCAGCTTCAAGCGCGGGTGGGCGGCCACCAGCTTGATCAGCTCGGCGCCGGTATGGCCACGGGCACCGACAATGCCCAGGGTGAAAGTCGAATCGTTCATGCGTGTTGGTCCAGGCGGTGCTGCAGGTGGCGCTTCACGCCCTGCCACTCCGCGTCGATGATGGAAAAGATGACAGTGTCACGCGGCGTGCCGTCGGCATGCCGCTTGTGGTTACGCAGCACGCCGTCCTGCTTGGCGCCCAGGCGGGCGATGGCGGCGCGCGAGGCATGGTTGAACCAGCTGGTTTCCAGCACCACGCTGATGCAGCCCATCACCTCAAAGGCGTGCCGCAGCAACAGCAGCTTGGCCTCGGTGTTCACCCCGGTGCGCTGCACGCGCGGCGCATACCAGGTGTACCCCAGGCTGAGCTTGGGAACGTCTGCTTCCAGCCCATAGAAGCGGGTGCTGCCGACGATGGCGCCGGTCGCATCACTAATCACGAACGGCAGCACCTTGCCTTCGGCCTGTGCATCCAGCGCGGCCTGCACGTAGTGCCCTGCCTGCTGCGGCGAAGGCACCTGGGTGTACCAGAGCTGGTCCAGGCCGCTGCCTTCCAGCGCCGCGGCCAGGCCAGGCACGTGCGCACGCTGCAGCGGTTCCAGCAGCACATGCTGGCCGCGCAGGGTGGGGACGTTGTTCCAGGCATCGGCAGGCATCATCGCTCAGCCCTGCAGGCTCGGCGTGCGCTGGGCGCAGTGGTCGACATAGGTCTTGATGCGGTCGATGCCATCGGCGCCGAACCAGAACACCTTCCACTGGTCCTGCTTGTAGCAGCCATCGGATTCGGCGTAATAGAAGTGGTTGATCGGGTTGCCGTGGCGCGAGCGCCAGAACAGCTGCGGGGTTTCGTCCAGCATCACGTTCCACACCGCTCGGCCCAGGCCTTCGCCCTGCGCGTCGTCCAGCACCGCGAACTTGTCCAGGTACACGCCCTCGGCCTCGTCGGTGAGGATGACCGCGGTGCGGTAGTTCTCGCTCACATAGGCGCGCAGCAGGCGGGTCTTCTGGAAGTAGTCGGGCACCAGGGTGCGGCCGAAGCTGGATTCGATCAGCCCCTTCAGGCGTGGCAGGTCCAGCTCGCTCCATTCGGTGGCGCGCAGCACTTTCTCGCCCTTGCGCACCAGCGTGCCCGAGCCCTTGTGGGTGAACAGTTCCTTGGCCAGGTCGGCCGGACGGGTGATCGACACCGACGATTCCAGCGGCAGGCGATCCAGCAGGTCCTTGATCTGTTCGATCTTCACCTTCATGCCGCCGTGGATCCACGGCTGCGCGATCAGGTGGTCGTACTCGGTGGACAGGTTGATCGAATCGATCACCGTGCCCTGCTCGTCCAGCAGGCCGCCGGTACCGGTCAGGAAGATGATCTTGTAGGGCTGCAGTTCCTGCACCAGCTCGTTGGCGGCGAAGTCGGCGTTGACGTTCAGGATCTGCCCACCGGCGGTTTCACCCAGGCTGGTGATGACCGGAATGGAGCCGGCGCGCAGGCTGGCTTCGATCGGCGCCAGGTTCACCTTCTTCACTTCGCCCACCAGACCGTAGGTGTCCAGGTCCAGGTATTCGGCTTCGAACACGCCGCCGGTAATGGACGTGGCACGCGCGCCGTTCTGCTGCAGGGCTTCGACCAGGCGCAGGTTGGACTGCTGGAACACCCGGCGCACGATGGCCAGGGCTTCCGGCGAGGTCACGCGCAGGCCATTGACGGTCTGCTTCTCGATGCCGGCGGCGGACAGTTCCGCATCCAGCTGCGGGCCGGCGCCGTGCAGCACGATCGGGGTCAGGCCTACTTCCTGCAGGAAGGACAGCGAAGAGGTCAGCGCTTCAAGGTCGTCGCGCAGCACGGCACCGCCAACCTTCACCACAGCGAAGCGCTTGGCATCCAACTGCGAAAAGCGCTTGAGGTACTGGCTGATCTCCTTCGCGCTGGCCATGCTGGAAAGCAGGCGCACGATGGTCTGGCGGGTCTGGCGGTGGGGCTGGAGGGCAGGAGACATTTCGGTTTCGTCGGAAAGGAGGAATCAGGCGCCGGCGGCGATGATGCGGTGCACGGCGTCGGTATAGCGCTGCAGCTGGTCCAGCGTCACGAACTCATCGGCGGTATGCGCCTGGGCGATATCGCCCGGGCCAAACACCAGCGTGGTGTAGCCACCGGCTGAGAACAGCGAGGCCTCGGTCCAGAAATCCACCGCGTTGCCGATCGGCAGGTCCAGCGCGTCGGCCACGTCACGCGCCAGCAGGCGGCGGTGCTCGGCTTCGGCGATGTCACCGGCCGGCAGGCTGGGGCCACGAAAGGTTTCGGTGAACACGGCCGCTTCCGGCTCGGCGAAACCGGCGAAGGTGGCCAGCAGCGCATCGATGTCCATCGACGGCAGCGGGCGGAAGCCGAAGCGCACCTCGGCGGCAGGCGCGATCATGTTGGCCTTGATGCCGCCTTCCACGCGGCCGATGTTGAAGCGCAGGCCGGTCAGGCCGCCGAAGCGTGCCGAGGCCAACGATTCCACGTGGTCCAGCGCACGGTTGCCCCAGCGCATGGCCTGGTGCAGCGCACTGGCGGCGGCATCCTGCTTGCCCGAGGCATGGCCGGCGCGGCCGGCGAACTGCATCAGCACCGAGCTGATGCCACGGTGCGCCAGCACCGCCTCGCTCATGGTCGGTTCGGCCACCAGCACCGCTTCATAGGGCAGTCCACGGGCCAGGAACGCGGCGATGCAGCGCGGATCGTTGGCCTCTTCGTCACTGGAGAACAGGAACGCCGCATCGCCATCGCTGGCGTTGGCCGCGGCCACCAGTGCCGCCGCCGCGCCCTTGATGTCGCACACGCCAAGGCCGACCACGCGGTCGTCCGGGCGGCGCATCACGTGCGGATCGGCAGTCCAGTGCGGCGAATCAGGCACGGTATCCAGGTGCACGTTGAACAGGTACTTCGGCGTACCGCGCACCGCGTACAGGCTGACCGCACCGGCACCATGGTCGATCACCTCGACGTTGAAGCCGGGCAGATGGTCGCGCAGGTAATCGAAGATGCCGCCAGTGGTGATCGCACGCGGCGGGTTGCGGGTGTCGAAAGACACCAGGGCCTGCAGATGCGAGATCGTCTGTTCAAGCATGAATCAAAGATCCTGTGGAATTCCGCCGGGCATGGCCCGGCGCTACCGTAATGCGTCTGGTGGAGAGCCCCCTTCTTGTTGAAGGGGGCGCGCCGAAGGCGCAGGGTTAAGGAGAAATGCGTGGGCTCGTGCTCAAGTCAACCGCGGTTGACTTGAGCAAAGAGCGTCGAGCTCATGCCGAACAGCTTGATGAAGCCTTCGGCTTCTTCCACGCCCCAGTCGGCCGACTGCGCGTAGGTGGCGCCCTTGGTGTTGAGCAGGTGCGGCGACTTAACCGCCACCGCGTCAACGCGGCCGCCACGGGTTTCCAGCACCACTTCGCCGTTCACCTTGGCCTGCGAGGACTTCAGGAACGCTTCGATGTCGGTCTTCAGCGGGTCGTGGTAGAAGCCTTCGTACACCAGCTCCACCCACTTGCGCGCCACGTCCGGCTTGAAGCGGTTCTGCTGCTTGGTAAGCACCGCATCTTCCAGCGCGCGGTGTGCGGCCAGCAGCGAAACCAGGCCCGGGGCTTCGAACACGATGCGGCCCTTCAAGCCGATCACGGTGTCGCCGGTGTAGACGCCACGGCCGACGCCGTACGGGGCGAACAGCTTGTTCAGCTGGGCCAGGATCTGGTCGCCCGGCAGGGCCTTGCCGTTCAGTTCGACGGCTTCGCCTTCCACGAACTTCAGGGTGACCGTCAGCGCCTGTTCCGGCCACTCGCTGCGCGGCGAGCACCAGCCACGGGCGCCTTCGCCCGGCGCTTCCCAACGGTCGATCTCGCCGCCGGACATGGTCACGCCCAGCAGGTTCTCGTTGATGGTGTAGGCCTGCTGCTTGGCGCGCACGCCGAAGCCGCGCTCTTCCAGGTACTTCTGTTCGTAGGCGCGGGTCTGGGTGTGTTCCTTCTGGATCTCGCGGATCGGCGCGATGATCTGGTAGTCACCCAGGGCCTTCACGGCCAGGTCGAAGCGGACCTGGTCGTTGCCCATGCCGGTGCAGCCGTGGGCGATGATGTTGGTGCCCAGTTCGGCGGCACGCTTCAGCGCGGCATCGACGATCAGGTAACGGTCGGACACCAGCAGCGGGTACTGGCCCTGGTAGCCTTCGCCGGCCCACACGAACGGCTTGACGAAGCCTTCCCAGATGGCCGGGCCACCGTTGACGGTCACGTGGCTGGTGACGCCCAGTTCGGCGGCGCGCTTTTCGATGAAATCGCGCTCTTCATCATCCACGCCGCCGGTATCGGCGAACACGGTGTGCACGTTGTAGCCGCGCTCCTGCAGGTAGGGCACGCAGAAGCTGGTATCCAGGCCGCCGGAGAAGGCGAGAACGACGTCTTTGTTGCTCATGGGGAGGGTATGTCCTGGTAGCGCCGGGCCGTGCCCGGCGGAAATGATTGAATCGGAAAAAAAATCAGCGCCCGGCAACGGCGGCCATGATCGCCTTCTGCACGTGCAGGCGGTTCTCGGCTTCGTTGATGGCGATGCATTGCGGCGAATCCATCACGCCGTCGGTGGCCTTCACGTTGCGGCGCAGCGGCAGGCAGTGGCTGAACACACCGTTGTTGGTCAGCGCCATCTTGCGTTCGTCCACGATGAAGTGCTTGAACTGGTCGCGGATCGGCTTTTCCGGCTCCCAGTTGCCGAAGAACGGCAGCGCGCCCCAGCTCTTGGCGTACACCACGTCGGCACCGGCGTAGGCGCTGTCGATGTCATGGCTGATCTTCAGCGAACCGCCGCTCTCGGCCACGTTCTGCTCGGCCCAGCCCATGTAGCGGTCGTCCAGGATGTAATCGGCGGTCGGGCACAGCAGGGTCACGTCCATGCCCATGCGGGTGGCGATGGTCAGCGCCGAATTGGCCACCGCGGTGTTCAGCGGCTTGGGGTGGTAGGTCCAGGTCAGCACGTACTTTTTGCCACGCAGGTCCTGCGTACCGAAGTGTTCCTGCAGGGCCATGATGTGGGCCAGCTCCTGGCACGGGTGGGTGATGGTCTCCATGTTGATGACCGGCACCGGCGAGTACTTGGCGAAGCTGTTGAGGACGATGTCCTGGCGGTCGTAGGCCCAGTCCACGAACTTGGGGAACGCGCGCACGGCGATGATGTCGCAGTAACGGCCCAGCACCTTGGCCACTTCGGCGATGTGCTCTTCGGTATCGCCATCCATCACCGTGCCGAGGTTGAACTCGATCGGCCACGCATCCTTGCCCGGCTGCAGCACCACCGCGTGGGCACCGAGCTGGAAGGCGCCCAGTTCGAAGCTGGTACGGGTGCGCATGGACGGGTTGAAGAACACCAGCGCGATCGACTTGCCCTTGAGCTGGTCGCCGATCTTGTTGCGCTTGAACAGCTCGGCCTGGGTCAGCAGGGCGTCAAGCTCGCTGCGGCTCCAGTCCTGGGTGTTCAGGAAGTGCTTGGGGGACATCATCTTTCCTTGCGTGGCGGCGCCGGGCTGCGGCGCGGTGGAAGGGAAAACCGGCAAAAAGGGTGGTGCGAAATGGTTGCAGATGAAGCTTTCAGGACGCGGAAACGAAAAAACCCAGCCGGCGGGCTGGGTTTTTTTCGGACGAACAGCAGAAAGCTCCGGTTACCCAGCGGAAATGTGGGGTTCCGGTCGACGGGCACGCGACGTCATGCCAGTGGCCTGGCGGGCGGCGCTGCTGTCGTGCTGGAAGTCGGTGAGCTTCATGGCCGAACATCTTTGCATGGGCGGGGGGCCTGCGCAAGGGGCAGGCGTCGCAGAATCAGGGCGAAGCGCCAGCGGTCTGGTCGGCGCCCACCCACGGGGTGATCGACACCCGGATCTTCAGCCGGTTGCCGGGGTCTTCCGGCAGCCGCGAGCGGTACTTGGTGCCCTTGTAGACGTAGTCCACGTCATAGGCGATGGGCCGGCGGAACTCACGCCCGACCGGCACGATCTTGCAGTCGCGGGTCAGCATGGGGCCGTTGTTGGCCGGGGCCGGGGTCGGATTCTCGGCGGCCACCTCCTGGGCGGCCTCCTCGTCGCTGCGCTTGAACATCGAGCGCACCGAGTCCCAGAAGCGGCCGATCCGGCCCTTGTCCTCCACCGGCTCCTCGCCGGTCACGTTCACCGGGGCCAGGGTGCGGGTGGACACCGGCTCGCAGTGCTCTTCGGTGCGGGTGGCGCGCAGGGTCTGGAACACCGGCTCGACGTTCAGCACCTGGGCGTAGTCGAACTTCACGTTCTCCACGATCACCACCCGGTTGCGCGGCTCGGCCTCCTGGGCCCGGACCACGAACGGCGCCGCCGACAGGCAGGCCAGGGTCAGCAACGCGGTGGTTTTCATTGGCGACGGAAGGAAGGACACGGCAATAGTGTAGGCAGTGACGACCGCAAGGGGCTGAACATTACCCGTCCGCGCCGCTCCTGCCCACCCCACCCC
>NZ_JACVUD010000086.1:0-19440 GCF_016624905.1 Stenotrophomonas sp. S49
CCCCCGTGCCGCCCGCCGCACCCACGCCGCCGCCCCTGCCCGGGGCGGCGCCGGATGGCCCCGGCTCGCCGCAGGATGTGCCGCCGCCGCCCGGCAGTTTCCCGCTGGACACCTCGAAACTTCCGCAGGCGATCCGCGATGAGATCGAGGCGCCCGACCCGCAGGCCATCGATACCTCGGCCAGCGAACTGAAGGACGGCCTGAACCGCTGTCCCAAGTGTGGCGCCACCGATATCCGGCCACGCCTGGGCACCGACATCCTGGTCTGCCAGTTCTGCCGTCACGAATGGCACGGTGCCCGCGTGGAGGAAGCCTTCGGCCTGGGCGAGGCGATCAGCGACCTTCGCGGCACGGTGATCGCCAGCGGCGCGCGCGACATCGATGCCGACCTGTCGGCACTGATGACCTTCAAGTGCACCGGCTGCGGCGCCGAAGTGACGGTCAATACCGAAAGCACCATGACCGCCCGCTGCCACTGGTGCCGGCACGTGTTCGGGGTGAACGAGCAGATTGCCAACGGCGCGGTGCCCGACGCGGTGCTGCCGTTCCATATCAGCAAGGACGACGCCGTCGCCCGCATCCGCCAGTTCGTGGACAAGCGGCGGATGTTCGCGCTGAAAGCGTTCAAGGACCAGTTCACCCCGGAAAACGTGGTGGGCGTGTACCTGCCCTACATGATCGTAGACGGCAACGTAAGCGCGGCAGTGGCTGGCAAGGGCGAGATCAAGACCCGCGAATACACCCGCGGCACGGAAAAGAACAAGCAGACCTACTACGACGCCGACATCTACCAGGTGGAACGCCAGGTGGATTTCACCGTGGACGATCTGCCGCTGGAGTCGTCTGCCGACCGCGGCAACCTGGACACCCGCGCCAACACCAACAACATCATCAACACCATCCTGCCGTTCGATACCAAGAACGCGGTGAAGTGGAACGCCTCCTACCTGGCCGGCTTCACCTCGGAAAAGCGCGACCTGGACGTGGAAAAACTGCGCCCGCGGCTGGAAGACCAGCTGCTGTCCATTGCCCGCGCGCAGGTGGAGCGCAGCGTGAACCGTTACGACCGCGGCGTGCGCTGGGAACAGGAACAACTGCAGGTGCACGGTACCCGCTGGGTGGCGATGTACCTGCCGGTCTGGCTGTATTCCTACCACCAGCCCGGCCGCAACGGCGGCATGCTGCACTACATCGCGGTGAACGGCCGCACCGGTGAAACCATGGGCAGCGTGCCGGTGCAGCAGTGGAAGCTGCTGCTGGCCGCGCTTACCACCGGCACGATCATCGAAGCCCTCGCAATCGCGTTCCTGGTGGCAACAACATGAGTGATGACGCTGGTCTCTGGTTGCTGGCCGCAGGCCCGGCAGGCGCCACGGCGCTGTACTGGGCGCTGTACCGCTACTACCGCAACACCGACAAATCGCACGGGTTCGAACACGAAACCGAGATCGACGCGCAGCCGGTCACCGGCTCGGACCGGCGGGTGGACAGCATCACCGGCACCCAGGAACGGCGCGTGCGCGGTGACAACGTGCATGACTACCGGAAGCGGGTGGCACGGATCGCGCCCGATGCCGACCGCAACGGGCCACCGGGCACCACGCCCTGACCACACCCGGCTGATCTAGACTGGCGCCCCTGCCGCTGGCGGCCGGGGCCCATTCTTTACCTGCCGAGACCGCCGTGAACGCTGCACCCCCGAACGATTCCCCTGCGGCACGTGCTGCGGCCAGCGTGAACATGGCCTTGGCTGCCGGCGCCATCGTCGGCACCTGGTTCTGGGACGTAACGAACGACCAGCTGACCGTGGATGCCTACCTGGCCCGCGCCTTCGGCCTGGACCCGGCACTGGCCGGGAAGAAGATGCAGCTGCACGACGTGCTGGGCGCCATCCACCCCGACGACCTGCCCGGGCTGACCGCCGCCATCGACGCCGCCGTGCGTGAGGGCGACCGCTTCGCCCACCCCTACCGGGCGCGTGGCGAGGACGGGCAGTACCACTGGCTGGAAGGCATCGGCCGGATCGAGCGCGATGCCAGCGGCCGCGCCACCGGTTTTCCTGGCGTGCTGATCGACATTGACGAGCGCCTGCGCGTGCAGGCCGAGCGCGATCAGGCACAGGCCTTGCTGCGCTCGTTCATGGAAGCCGCGCCCGGCGTGATGTACGCCAAGGACCGTCAAGGCCGACTGCTGATGGGTAACCATGGCGCCACCGAACTGATCGGCCTGCCGCCGCAGCAATACGTGGGCCGCACCGACGCCGAACTGCTGGGCGACCCCGCGCAGGCCGCCGCGGTGATGGCCACCGACGAACGCATCATGGCCAGTGGCCGCACCGAACAGCTGGAAGAAAAGATCAGCTTCGCCGATGGCCGGCAGGCCTGGTGGCTGTCGACCAAGGCGCCGCTGCGCGATGCCGACGGCGCGGTGATCGGCCTGGTTGGCACCTCGCTGGACATAACCGACCGCAAGGCCGCCGAAGCCGAACGCCTGGATATCGAAGAGCGCTATCGGCTGGCCGCACAGGCCACCAATGATGCCGTGTGGGACTGGCGCATGGCCGATGGCCACGTGATCTGGAACGAAGCGGTCAGCGCGTTGTTCGGCCACGCGGTAAAGACCTCCACGGCGCAATGGTGGCTGGACCACATCCATCCCGACGACCGCGCGCGGGTCGACAGCAGCATCCATGCGGTGATCGACGGCCACGGCAGCGCCTGGATGGACGAGTACCGCTTCCGCCGCGCCGATGGCAGCTACGCCGATGTACTGGACCGCGGTGCCGTGCTGCGCGATGCACAGGGCCAGCCCCTGCGCATGATCGGTGCCATGCTGGACCTGTCCGCGCGCAAGGCCGCCGAAGCCGCGTTGGCCGACAGTGAGGAACGCCTGCGCCTGGCCACCGAAGCCAGTGAACAGGGCTTCTGGGATGTGGACCTGGTGCGTGGCGTACTGATCTGGCCGCCTCGCACCAAGGCCATGTTCGGCATGTCCGCCGGCGCGCAGGTGACCATGGATGACTTCCGCGCCGGCCTGCACCCCGACGACCGCGACGCCACCCTGGCCGCACTGGATGCGGCCGCGGATCCGGCCCGGCGCGCCAGCTACGATGTGGAGTACCGCACCGTCGGCAAGGAAGACGGCATCGTGCGCTGGGTGGCCGCCAAGGGCCGCGGCATCTTCGAGCACGGCCAGTGCGTGCGCATTCTAGGCGTGGCCATCGACATCACCCGCCGCAAGGCCGCCGATGCGCGTCTGCAGGAATTGAACGAACAACTGGAAGCACGCGTGCACGCCGAAGTGGCCGAACGCCTGCGCGTGGAAGATGCCCTGCGGCAGAGCCGGAAGATGGAAGCGGTGGGCCAGTTGACCGGCGGCATCGCGCACGATTTCAACAACATGCTGGCCACGGTCATCGGCCCGCTGGACCTGCTGGCACTACGTATCGACAGCGGCGACAGCCGCGCCCACCGTTACATTGAAATGGCGCTAGATGGTGCCCAGCGTGCCGCGCAGCTGACCCAGCGCCTGCTGGCGTTCTCGCGGCAGCAGCCGCTGCAACCGGTCGCCCTGGACAGCAACCACCTGCTGGCCGGCATGAGCGACCTGCTGGTGCATTCGCTGGGCAGCAGCATCATGTTGGAAACGTTGCTGGGCCGCGACCTGTGGTGGACCCACGCCGACGCCAACCAGCTGGAAAACGTGATCCTGAACCTGGCCGTGAATGCCCGCGACGCCATGCCCGGTGGAGGTCGCCTGAAGGTCGAGACCGGCAACTGCCGCGTCGACATCGGCAACACGGCGTTCCATCCCGGCATTCCAGCAGGCGACTACGTGCTGATTGCGGTCAGCGACACCGGCACTGGCATGGCGCCGGACGTGCAGGCGCGCGCCTTCGATCCATTCTTCACCACCAAGGACGTGGGCCAGGGCACGGGACTGGGGCTGTCGCAAGTTTATGGCTTCGTGCAGCAGTCGGCGGGCCATGTGGCGCTGGACTCCAGCCCCGGCAACGGCACCTGCGTGCGCGTCTACCTGCCGCGCCTGCTGGGCGAAGCGGCACCGTCGGCGCGGCCGCCGTCACGCAGCCCGGCCACACCGCCGGGCGGGGGCGCCGAGCGCATCCTGGTGGTGGACGATGACGAGGCGGTGCGCCGCTTTTCGGTCGATGCCCTGACCGAGCTGGGCTACGACGTGCTGTCCGCCGATGGCGCCGCCAGCGCCCTGCCCCTGCTCGATGCCCATCCGTCCATCGCCCTGCTGTTCACCGACGTGGTGATGCCCGAAGTCAACGGTCGCCAGCTGGCCGAGCAGGCGCTGGCCCGGCGCCCCGGCTTGAAAGTGCTGTACGCCACCGGCAACAGCCGCAATGCGCTGGTGGACGACGGCGTGCTCGATGCGCGCGTGCAGCTGATCGGCAAGCCCTTCACCATCGACGAGCTGGCGACCCGGGTGCGGGTTGCACTGGCGCAGACCGGCTAGTTCACGCCTCCGATGCAGGGTCGGGGCCAGGCTGGGCGCGCGCGCCCTTCCGCCGCTCGCCTCGAGGCACCGACCATGGTCATCCGCACCCGTTCCGTGCTGCTGTTGATGTCGTCCAGCCTGGTCCTGGCAGGGCCCCTGTTCGCCGCCGCGCAGGACGCTCCGCCACCGGTGGGCGAACTGAGCACCACCACGCAGACCACCTCCAGCGAAACCACCCATACACGCAGCAGCCGCAGCGAGATCGACATCAGCCTCGACGACGGCGCTGACGACGACTGGGGTGAGAGCCGGGGTCACGACGCACGCCACCGGCGCGACGATGTGGACGAACGCGATCTGTTCGGCCAGTGGACCCTGGGCCAGGAAGGCGGCAACAGCTGCACCATCGAACTGAAGGACAGCAGCTGGTTCGGTGGCTACGGCGCCTGGGTACCGGCCGGTTGCCCCGATGGCGTGTTCTCGGTGAACCGCTGGCTGCTGTCGGGCAACGACCTGCTGCTGACCGATACCAACAACACGGTGATCGCGCGCTTCCGCCAGGGCGGCAGCGGCCGCTGGTCAGGGCGCCGGGTTGCCGATGGCGCCCGCCTGTACCTGAACCCCCAGGGATCGCGCTGACCACCGGCGCAGCGTCGTTCCGAGTGTGCCCTGCTGCCCAGAACCGGGCGCAAGGCGGTGCCTATACTACGGCCGCCTGCCCCCGGTTGCCGCTGTGCGACCGCAACTGGCAGGCAACGGACGGGATGTATCCGTTGGGCCCGCGGCCACCCCGCCGGCCCCTGCCGTGCTGTGCGACCCCATGCGGTTCCACCACACACCAGGAAGGATGCCATGCGCCTCACACGACGTGATTTTCTCGCAACCACCGCCAGCGCATCGCTGGCCTCGCTGGCGCCGGCGGCACTGGCCGACGATGCCCCTGCCGCCGCTGCAGCTGGCGCGGCGCGCTTCCAGCGCTACAACGTCACCAGCCCACAGGGCCAGCGCATGCTGGCCAGCTATGCGCGCGGCATCCGCGCCATGCTGGCCTTGCCGCCCGACGATCCACGCAACTGGTTCCGCAATGCCTTCGTACACCTGATGGACTGCCCGCACGGCAACTGGTGGTTCTATGTCTGGCACCGGGGTTATGTGGGCTACTTCGAACAGACCATCCGCAGCCTCAGCGGCGATCCGCAGTTCGCCATGCCGTACTGGGACTGGACCCAACTGCCGAAGATTCCACCGTCGATGTTCGAGAGCGTGCTGACTCCCACCGACGCGGCCTATTCGCGCTACACCCGCAACCTGGCGGTGTTCACCGATTTCATCAAACCGGCCCTGCAGCGCTATTGGGCCACCCTGGACCCGGAGCAGCGCAAGCAGTTGTCGCTGCGCGGCTACAACAGCATGGACGATGTCTGGAACGATGTGACCGGCTACAACGCCAAGGAACAGACCGGCATTTCCGGCAATGCCGCCTACGCGGTCACCTGCGGCGCCCGTTACCTGTGGAACGAACACCCGCAGCTGGACCCGAAGACCGCCTCAGCGGTATCGCCCGATACCATCCGCGCCGGCCTGTCACCGCAGGACTTCAACAATCCCGACATCAGCCGCAGCTTCACCAGTTCGCGCACCGCCTCGCACGTGCTGCAACCCGACGGCGCCACGAAATTCTCGGTGCTGGAAGGCTTCCCGCACAACAAGGTGCACAACTGCATTGGCGGCGTCGGCGCGGTCGATCCCGGCCCGTACGGCAACATGACCAACTTCCTGTCACCGCTGGACCCGATCTTCTACCTGCACCATGCCAACATGGACCGCCTGTGGGATGTCTGGACCAAGCAGCAGCAGCGCTTCGGCCGCCCGATCATGCCCACCGATCCGGCCACCCGCGACCAGTTCATGCGCGAACCGTTCCGCTTCTTCGTCGACGCCCAGGGCCGTCCGGTCGGCAACAGGACGGCGCGCGATTTCTTCACCACCCAGGCCTTCGATTACGACTACGCCTACGGCGCCGGCGCGACGGCCGGCGCGACTGCTACCGCTGTTCCCGCTGCCGCCGAAGCAACGCTGGTGCGCGGTGCCCGTGCGCAGGATGCGGTGCGCGTGGCCGTACCGCACGCGGCGGTGCGTGCGCACCTGGCCGCCACCGCGCCGCGCCAGTTGATTGCCGAAGTCACCCTGGAACGCCCCCACGGCCTGCAGAACGCGCGCGAATTCGACGTGCTGGTGAACGCCCCGGCCGGGGTGCGCGGCGTGGATGCGGACAGCCCGTACTATGCCGGCACGGTGTCGTTCTTCGGCCCCAGCATGCCGGGCATGGATCACAGCCATCCGACCACGTTTGCGGTGCCCCTGCCGCAGAAACTGGCGGCCTTCAGCGGGCTGTCGGCGGCCGCGGGCGGCAGCACCACGCTGGAAATCCGCCTGGTGGCCTCCTCCGGGCAGACACCACAGGCGTTGCCGGTGCTGGACGCCGCGATCCTGGTGCCGCCCGGCTCCTAGGGTCCGCTGGGCCCTTCGTGAACTGCGTCAATGCCGCGTAGGCCGGCATTGACGCACGCTTCACTGGTCTGCGCATCAGCATAACCCGTTCATTGTCAGGATCGGACCGCAGGTCGCAGCACCACACTTTCCTTCACAGCACACGCTTGCCATGGATGAAGTCGCCCGACTTGAAGAACTGAATCGCCTGGGGGTGCTGGATACCGCATCGGAACCCGTGTTCGACGCTATCGTGGCCGCTGCGCGCGCCGCCACCGGCATGCCAACCGGCCTGATCTCGCTGATCGACCACGATCGCCAGTGGTTCAAGGCCAACATTGGCCTGGAAGGCACCTGCGAAACCCCGCGCAACATCTCCTTCTGCACCCACGCCATCGAACAGCAGGGCCTGATGGAAGTGCCCGATGCGCGCCAGGACCCGCGCTTCCAGCAGAACCCGTTGGTGCTGGGCGGGCCGCGCATCCGCCACTACGCCGGCATTCCGCTGGAAACCGCGCACGGTGCACAGATCGGCACGCTGTGCCTGCTCGACACCCTGCCTGGCGTGCTCTCGCCGTCGCAGCGCGAACTGATGGTGCACCTGGGCCGGGTCACCACCCAGGTGCTGGAACAACGCAGCGCGCTGCTGGCCCAGGTGGAACAAGCACGCATGCTGCACCGCGAACTGAAGCGCAGCGAGGATTTCCTGGAGCGCACCAACACCGCCGCGCGCGTGGGTGGCTGGGAACTGGAGCTGGCCAGCGGCGAGGTGCGCTGGACCCGCGAAACCAAACAGATCCACGGCGTGCGCTCCAGTTACGAACCCACGCTGGCAACGGCGTTGTCCTTCTACCGGCCCGACACCCGCGGCATCATCCAGACGGCGGTACAGCGCTGCGTGGAAGAAGGCACGCCGTATGAACTGCAGCTGCCGATGACCACCGCCGATGGGCGCGACATCTGGGTGCGCGTGGTCGGCAACCGGCAGATTGTCGAAGGCCGCCAGCGGCTGGTCGGCGCCATCCAGGACATCAGCGAGGAACGCGCCACCCGCGATGCGCTGGAAGCCAGCGAAGTGCGCTACCGGCGTCTGTTCCACTACAGCCTGGGCCTGATCTGCACCCACACGCTGGATGGCACGCTCACCTCGGTGAACCCGGCCGCCATGCAGTCGCTGGGCTACGACGAAGCGCACGTGGTCGGCCGGAGCCTGGGCGAGTTCATGCCCGAGGACAAGCAGGACCAATTTGCCACCTATCTGCGCCGTATCGGCGCCAACCACACCGATTCGGGCGTGATCGAACTGATTGCCGCCGATGGCACCCGGCGCTACTGGGCCTACCACAACGTGCTGGATTCGGAGGCCCAGCCGCCCTATGTGCTGGGCCACGCGCAGGATGTCACCGCCCTGCGCACCCAGGAACAGCAGCTGCGCGAACTGTCCTTCAAGGACCCGCTTACCCAGTGCAACAACCGGCGCTACCTGCACACCCTGGAAGCGCAGACCGGGCAGGCCTGGGCCTGCCTGGTGTTCGACCTGGACCACTTCAAGCAGATCAACGACAGCGAAGGCCATCGCCGCGGCGATGCGATCTTGGTCAGCTTCGCCACCTTCCTGCGTACGCCGCTGGGCAAAGACGAGGCCGTGGTACGGCTGGGGGGCGATGAATTCCTGGTGGTGTCCAACCACCCGGATCCGGCACGCCTGCAGGAGCTGGAGCGCTGGTACAACGATCATTGCAGCGATTCGCCCTGCGCATTCTCGATGGGCGCAGCGCAGCATGTACCCGGCGAAAGCGTGGCCGATACCATCCACCGCGCCGATGACCATCTGTACCGCGCGCGAGCCCGCGTGCGCCGGTCGCCGCGCGGCGCCAGCCATGGCGATGGAGGACGCTAGTCCAGCAGGAAACGGCTCATGCGCTGCAGTTCATCGTCCAGCGCGTTGCTGAAGGCCGCACCGCGCGGGGCGGCGCCACCGATGTAGCCGAACTGCGGCAGCAGCTGGCCGCCGGCCACCGTCACATTGGCCCAGCCAATGACCTGCTCGTGCCACAGCAGCGGCAGCGCGTAGTAGCCGAAGCGCCGCTTGGCTGCAGGCGTGTAGGCCTCGAACCGGTAGACCCAGCACCACAGCTGCTCGAAGCGGCGGCGATCCCACACCACCGGGTCGAACGGCGCCAGCAGGCGCACGGCCTCATCCACTGCGTGGCGTCGCGAACGCGGGTTCTCGTCTGCTGGCCAGAACCAGACCGTGCCATCCACCGTGCAGCTGGCCAACTGCGAACGCGCATCGCGCAGCGCCTGCTGCAACGGCGCGGCCAAGTGCGGGGCCCCGTAGCCCAGCAACCGCACCAGATAGGTCAGGCTGGCCGCCGGCAATGGCGCGTACTTGCGCACGACCAGGGCCAGCAAGGCCTCGGCACGCTGCTGCGCGGTCAGGCCATCGGCATCAAGCGGCGCGTGCAGCGCCGGTGCGTAGATGCGCGTGCCGCTGTCACGCCGCTGCACCCGCAGCAGCCCGCGGTAGTGCATGCCATCAAGCAGCTGCGTGCTGGCGTTGCTGGTGCCGCCCCAGTAATTGGTCACCCGTCCATGCGCAAAAACCTGGTCCACCTCGCGCGGGTGGACCGCACCCTGCGCCTGCACGAACGCCAGCACCTGCTCGGCGCGGCGCCGGGTCGCCGCATCCCAGGCGCGCTTGGGCACGCGCGGGTGCATCAGCGCCACGTGCTCACGCGGCAGGAAGCCGTAGTTCACCAGGCAGTCTTCTTCCACCGGCAACCGCGCGTAGCGCCGCTCCAGGTCACCGGCGCGGTAATCCTTCACGCGATGGCGCAGGGTCAGGTCCTGGGCACGGGCGGGCGCACGGATCGGATCGGCCTGCACGAAACCCAGGCGACGGATCGTCGCCATCAGCGTAGTGGGCGCGAACAACGTGCGTGACACCGCATAGCGGCGCAACTGGTCCAGGGTGGGCGAAGCGGCCATGGGCCATTGTAGATCGGCGCGGCAGCCGGATGGCGGCGACTGGGCCCCGGCGACGGAATGTCGGCAACTGGGTGGCGTCGACGGGGGGGCAACGACGGGACGGCCACGACTGGGGGGCAACGACGGGGGCAACGACGGGGGCGACGACGGGGTAGAGTCGACTGTTAGTCGACTGCTCTTCCCAGAGCTGCCGAAAAACCCGCGCTGCGCGCGATAGTCGACTAACAGTCGACTCTACCCAGCCGACCATTTCCAGTCGACCATTTCCAGTCGACCATTTCCAGTCGGCCGATTCCAGTTGGTCATTTCCAGTCGGCCATTTCCAGTCGGCCATTTCCAGTCGGCCATGCCCGCTCGCGCATCCCCAACCGACCCTACCCAGTCGACGTTTCCCCGCCATTTCCCCAGCCACGGGGCGCAGGTTGTGCGCGGCCGTTCTACAATCCCGGCAGGCCGTCACCCAAGGATCTGCGTGCCCCCGTTCAATCTGTTCCAGCGTCTTTCGCAGGCGCCGACCAATCCCCGCGCAGAGCCGGCACCACGCAGCTTCGATGTGGCCGAACTGTACGCAGGCCCGGTGGCACTGCCCGGTGATGCGGCTGCGGCGCCGTTGGCGCTGGACGAGAAGCTGCGCCAGGCCTACTTCTGGATCGTCAACAACGCGATCATCAGCCCGCACTACGACATCGAATACCACGACGGTCCGTCACCGCGTTTCAACGTGGGTGACAGCCGCCGTCCGCTCACCCTGCCGTCGGCGCAGAGCTACTCCAGCTACGTGCTGCTGCCACTGCTGACCTTCGCCACCCGCCGCAAGTGCCTGTTCGTGGGCGGGCCCGGTCGTGGCAAGACCGCCAGTGCCATCCTGATGGGGGTGCTGGCCGGCTACCCGGTTCGCGAGGTGCGCCGCGCCATGCAGCATGGCCACCCGCAGATGACCATTGCCGATCTGCTCGGCAACCCGTTGCCGGCCGACCTGGTCGCCGCCCAGGACATGAACCAGATCCGTATCGCCTGGCGCAGCTGGCTGAGCATGCGGGTGAAGATAATCGACGAGTACAACCGCATTCCCACCCGCACCCAGAGCGCCCTGCTCACGGTGATGGGCGACAACTACGCCGAAATCCTCAACCACGTCTACGAATGCCCCGAATCGGCCTGGTACCTGACCGCCAACGACGATCGCGGCGGCGGCACCTACCAGGTGATCGAGGCCCTGCGCGACCGCATCGACGTGGTCGTGCAGGCGCTGGCGTTCAACCCGCGCTTCCTGGAAGAGATGCTGCTGCGCATCGAACAGGACATCCGCCCCGAAGAAGTCGTGCCGCGCGACATCATCTTCACCGAGGCCGAGGGTGACCAGCTGCTGCAGGAAATCCGCGCGGTCGAGGTTCCGCAGGACGTGCGCCGCCGCATCGAATTCTTCAGCAGCCAGTTCGAGCTGATGGAAACGGCAGGTGCGCAGTTCGAATACATGACCAAGGACACCGCGCGCCTGGCCGGCGCCGACTGGGCACAGCTGACCGCAGCCGACAGCGGCCGCGACCGCATGAAGGACCTGGGCTGCCAGACCCGCAACGGCCTGTCCGTGCGCAACCTGATGACACTGCTGATGTTCGCCAAGGCCATGGCCTACTTCCGCGGCAACACCACCGTGGCCCTGGACGACGTGCGCCAGGTGCTGCCTTTCGTACTGAACGACAAGCTGCAGCCCGATCCGGATGCACCGTTCTTCGCGCTGCCGGAAAACGCCGCCTACCGCAGCGACCACCTGGGTTGGCTGCGTTGGCTGTTCGATGCGTCCACCGCCGAGTACGACCGCCTGGACCTGGACCGCGACGATCCGGTGGGCGTGCTGTCCGAGCAGTTCGCGCAGGGCCTGGACGGCCTGGGCGAAGGCGAGACCCGCAAGCGCCTGACCCGCATCGAGCGGCTGGTGGAAGAGCGCGTGAAGGGGCGCAAGCTGTACGGCCACCTGTACGACGATCTGCTGAAACTGAAATACCTGCACCAGCGCTACACCAATTACCTGCACTGGCTGCGGGCGCGCTGAGATGGTGTCGCCCACTCTGGCGTCGCTGCTTGCATCGCGGCGCGCGCTGTTCAACCAGGCCGTGGCCGATGCACGCCACCGCTGGCCCAGCCTGGACCTGGCCGCGTTCAGTCAGTTCGTGCGCGAAACCCTGGATACGCTGTGCCAGGCCGTGGACGGCGAAGACCCGGCGTGCACCGCCCAGGTGTGCGAGGTGGCCTTCGAACTGGGGCTGCAGCTGGTGGCCCATGGCCAGGCCGGCCCGCGTGCGCGCCTGCCCTGGGTCGATGCGGCCTGGTGCACCCTGGCACCCGCGCTGGCACCCTTGCTGCGGCGTGAACCGCAGGCGGTGCTGGGCACCGTGGCCAACGCCGTGCTGCGCATGGCCGAGCAACCCGGCGTACGCGTGGACGCATGGATTGCCAGCGTGGCCGCACACGGTGCGCACTGCAGCAGCGTGCAGCAGCTGCGCGACCTGGGCGCACTGGCGGCCTGGCGCGCGGGCATGGCGCAGCTGCGTGAGCCGGTACTGCAGCAACTGGACAGCCTTCCGCTCGCAGTGACCGCCGCGATCATCGGCGCCCCTGCCGCCAGCGTAGACGACCTGCTCGCGCGGCTGGGCGCCGACCGCTGGTACCACCCAGCGCCGAGTGCCGCGGTCGGCCACAGCACGGGCGCCTTCACTGGTTTTGGTGGGTCGTTCAGCACGCCTCCGCTGGTGCGGGCCACGCCGCAGGGCTTTGTCATCCGCAGCGGCGAACAACACTTCCTGCTGCTGGCCGATGCCTTCGGTGCCGCCCTGCTGCCGGCCCATGCAGAGGAGTTCGATGCGGCGCCGACCGGTGCGCTGCCGGCCGCCACCGCCGCGCGCCTGGCCGAACAGCACCTGCCGCACGCGGCTGCGCACCATCAGGTGCAGGCGGTGGCCAGTGACGCCGGCATCGTCCTGTTCTCGGCCTGGTCGCATGCGTTGCGCGTGCTGCCACCGCAATGAACCCGCCACCGCTTCCCGGTTCCCTGCTCGCCTGGCAGCAGGCGTGGCCGCAGGCACTGGCCGCCTGGAGCCGGTTCACCCGCCTGCAGGACCCGCGCCTGTGCGACTCGCACGTGCAGGCCGCTGCCGAGGGCTTGA
Source organism: Stenotrophomonas sp. S49 (assembly GCF_016624905.1). Lineage (NCBI taxonomy): Bacteria > Pseudomonadati > Pseudomonadota > Gammaproteobacteria > Lysobacterales > Lysobacteraceae > Stenotrophomonas > Stenotrophomonas sp. S49. The sequence continues at coordinate 13,110 of NZ_JACVUD010000086.1, forward strand.
CCGGCAGCTTCGCCGCCATTCGCCTGGCCGACCAGCGCATCGTGATTGATCTTGAGCAGGTGCAGCAGCTCGGCCTGCAGCCCTATGCGGTGGAGATCCTGGCGCACGAGATCGGCCACCACGTGCTGGCCCCGGCCACCGCCAGCGACCATGCGCGGATGCTGGCCCATATCCGCCGCGCGCTGCCGACGCTTGAAGCACACGCGCCGATGGTGGCCAACCTCTACACCGACCTGCTCATCAACGACCGCCTGCAGCGCCAGAACGGCCTGCACATGGATGCCATCTACCGGCGCCTGGCGCAGGCGGCCACCCAGCCGGCATCCACGGTGTGGCAGCTGTACATGGGCATCTACGAGGAACTGTGGCAGCAGCCGCGTGGCGCGCTGGGCGGTTCCCCGGACGATGCGGCCGTGCACGCCGATGCGTGGCTGGGCGCGCGGGTGGTGCGCGTCTACGCCAACGACTGGATGGCCGGTGCCACCCGCTTTGCGACCCTGCTGCTGCCCTGGCTGCTGCAGGTGCAGACCGATGCACGGCTGGTCGCCCTGATGGACACCCAGCACGCCGGCCACGGCAGCCGGCCAGCGGGCCTGGGCCAGTTGGATGACGATGAGCTGTCGCCGATCCTGCACCCGGCACACGATCCGCTCATCACCGGCCAGGCCGATGAAGCGGGCCCAGCGCAAGCACCGCAGGACACCGCAGCCGCCACCTCGCGCGGGCAGATGCGCGAACCGTTCGAGTATGGGCAGATCCTGCGCGCGGCCGGGCTGGATCTGGATGACCACCAGATCGCCATCCGCTACTACCGCGAACGCGCGCTTCCGCACCTGATCCGCTACCCCAGCGCGCCGCAGCCGCAGGCACTGGAAGCACTGCCCGAAGGCCTGGAGCCGTGGGAACCGGGCGATGCACTGGATGCGGTGGACTGGCTGCAGTCGGTCCTGCAATCGCCGCACGTCATTCCCGGGGTCACCACCGTGCAGCGGGTGTACGGGCTCGCGCCCGGCCGCGAGCCGGCGGCAGAACCCATCGATCTGGATCTGTACGTGGACAGCTCGGGCTCGATGCCCAACCCGCAGCAGCACACCTCCTACCTGGCCCTGGCCGGTGCCATCATTGCGTTGTCGGCGCTGCGGGCAGGCGCGCGCGTGCAGGCCACGCTTTGGAGCGGCACCCACCAGCATCTGCATACCGATGGCTTCGTGCGCGCCGAAGACCCAATCCTGCATGTACTGACCGGGTACTTCGGCGGCGCCACCGCCTTCCCGATCCATCGCCTGCGCGACACCTATGCCGCGCGCACGCCGCGCGACCGCGCCGTGCACATCCTGCACATCTCCGACGATGGCATCACCACGATGTTCGACCAGGACGAACGTGGCGGCAGCGGCTGGGACATCGCCCGCCATGCGCTTCAGGCCGCGCGCGGTGGCGGCACCATGGCGCTGAACCTGTACAGCCCGCTGCCGGCACGCCTGGCCGATGCCGCGGCCACCGGCTGGACCGCCGACCTGCTGCGCGCGCGCGACGCCGGGTGGGATATCCACGTGGTGCGCGACATGGCGGACCTGCTGCAGTTCGCGCGCGCCTTTGCCCAGCGCCACTACGCGCCGGGCCCGGCCGGTCCACGACCGTGATCGTGCTGTGGCGGCTGACCACGCTGTGCAACCTGGCCTGTGGGTTCTGTGCCTACGACCGCCGCGTCCGTCAGCCCCGCGTGCACATGCCAGCCGCTGAAGTGGAGCGTGTCGCGGATATGTTCGTGCGCTACCAGCAGCGCAGCGGCCAGCCGGTACTGCTGAGCTGGCTGGGTGGCGAGCCGCTGCTCTGGCCCGGCCTGCTGCCGCTGTCGCAGCAACTGCGTCGACAGGGCCTGCGGATCAGCATGACCAGCAACGGCACCCGCGCCTGGCAACCGGGTGCTGCGCAGGCGTTGGCCGAGGCCTTCGACGAGATCACCTTCAGCATCGATGCCCCGGGCCCCATCCACGATGCGCTGCGCGGCTGGCCCGGCGGCGCGCGCAGGCTGGAACAGGCGATCCGCGCCCTGGCTGGCCTACGCGCCAGCGACAACCAGAGCCGCCCGCGCCTGCGTGCCAACGTGGTGCTCATGCACCCCACCCTCGAACACTTCTCCGATCTGTGCCTGCAGTTGGCCGACTGGGGCGTGGATGAGATCACCTTCAATCAGCTGGGTGGCCGCGACCGCCCGCTGTTTCACCGCCAGCACGCGCTGACGGCCGCTGATGTTGCGCAGCTGCGTCATGCCCTGTCCGCCCTCGCCGGTCAGCTCGCCGAGCGTGGCGTGCAGCTGCATGCCCAGCCGGCATATCTCGACCGCTTCCATGCCAGCGCCATCGGCGCCGCGCTGCCGGTGCTCGATTGCGAGGCCCGTCGTCCGACCCTGTTCATCGACGAACACGGCCGCATCGGCGCCTGCAGTTTCACCGTCGACACCCACGCCATCGACAGCCGCGACCTGCGCCAGCCCGACGACCTCGATACGCTGCGCGAGCGGCTGCGGCAACAGCGCCTGCAGACGCCGGCCGCGGTCTGCGGTGATTGTCCTTCCACCCAGGTGTTTGCAAAATTCGGAACATGACCATGACCGCTGGCCCCGACCTTGATGTCCTGCTGCGCCGCCTGCTGGAAACCCCGCCGGATTTCCTCGCCGTGCCGCGGCGAGCCGGCCAGGGCGGCGTGCACGTGGCAGCCGTGGTCGGCGATGTGTTCGCCCAGCACGGCCTGGAGCTGCCGCCCGCACTGCGTGCCACCCTGTCCGGCGATCTGCCGGGCGTGGGCCCCAACCAGCTCAGCGTGGCCGCCGTTGCCGCCTGGATGATGGCCGACCCGCACTGGCAGCAGATCGCCCTGCAGAAGGAACGCTGGCAAGGCCTGTTCGCAGACGCCATCCCCGCATTGGCGGCCAGCGCCCCGGCCGATCAATTCGTGTTCGACGCGGACCGCCGCGAAGAACTGGCGCGCACCACCATTGCCCGCCTGGGCCTGCTGCCTGAGGGAGAAACCGCCGCGCAGGCCGCCGACCGCCTGGCCCGGATCAGCGGCGTGGAACGGCAGCGCCTGCTCGATGCCAGCCGCGCCACCGAGGCGCGCGCCCGCGCGATCCGCGAAGCGCTGGCGCGCAAGGCCGCCGAAGAATCGGCCGACAAGTGGACGCGTGAGTAGTCCGGTGGCCACGAACACCGAACCGACCGATGCCGATCGCTACCCCACCCTGAGCGATGCCGGCCGCGCAATGCTGCGGCACATGCGCGAACACCCGGCTGCGCCGCTGTTCCGCAACGCCAGCGGCAACCGTCTGCTGGCCGACGAAGTGGCCGCGCTGCGCCTCTACGAACGCGACATCGCCCAGGCGCGGTTCGACTGGCACCCCGGCAGTCCGCCGCCGTGGCTGGACGCGTTCGTGGCAGATACCTTCGCCCAGGTGCCGCACTACCGGGCACTGGGTCGCCCGCCAGCGTTCCAGGACATCCACAGCGTGCACCGCGGCGACCTGGCCGCCGACGTGGCCCGCTTCGTGCCCGACCCGGTGCCGCTGCAGCGGATGATCAACTTCCGCACCACCGGCACCACCGGCCATCCGCTGGTGCTGCCCTCGCACCCGGTGGTGGCCGCGCGCTATCTTGCCTACCACAAGCGCGCGCTGCACCGCTTCGGCATCACCCTGCAGCACGGCGCCGGGCAGATGGGGGTGATGCTGCTGGGCATGCAGCAGCGCTGCTTCACCTATGTGTCGGTCACCCCCAGCATGGGCGAATCGGGGTTGGCCAAGATCAACCTGCACCCGGACGACTGGCGCCATCCCGATGATCGCGCGCGCTACATCGACCAGATGCAGCCGGAGGTGATCGCCGGCGATCCGATCTCATTTGCCGCGCTGCTGCAGTTGCCGGTGCAGCACCGCCCACGCGCGCTGCTGTCGGTGTCGATGGCCCTGTCACACGGGCTGCGTACGCAGCTGGCCGAGCGCTTCGCTTGCCCCGTGCTGGATCTGTATTCCATGAACGAGGCCGGGCCGCTGGCGGTATTCGATGCCGAGGCCGGCGGCCATGTGCTGCTGCAACCGGGCATGTACGTGGAAATCCTGGATGCCGAGGGCACCGCACTACCGCCCGGGCAGACCGGCGAGATCACGCTCAGCGGCGGCTTCAACTTCTGCCTGCCACTGCTGCGTTACCGCACCGGTGATCGCGGCGCATTGGCCATGGCCGGTGACACCCCGATGATCGTCGGGCTGCAGGGGCGCCGCCCCCTGCGCTACCGCACCGCGCAGGGCCAGTGGATCAACAACATCGACCTGACCCATGCGCTGGCGCCGTTGCCGCTGTCACGATTCGTCGTGCACCAGCACGCCGATGGCAGCGTGAAGCTGTCGCTGCCGCCGGCCGAACTGCAGCATGCCGACGCCGCTGCACGGCGGCTGGCCGCAGCGCTGGTCGGCCAACCCGTGCAGGTCGTTCCGCTGCAGCACGACGACAAAGTGCTGCAGTACAGCAGCGATCTTGCCGGCAGCCACGCGCAGTAGCCGCTCAGCGCAGCAGCTGCGCGTATGCCGCCAACACCGCCAGATGCCCCACGTAGTACACGTAGAACCACCAGCGCGTGCGCGCAATGGCCCAGGGCCAGCGTGCCATCAGCCACAGCACCGGCACCGCCAGCAGCGCCCACGCGTTGCCGTTGAACCAGCACAGCGCGGCCAGCGCGGGCAGCGGCAGCCACCACAGCCGGTGGCGGAACGCGATCCAGCACAGCAGCACCAGCCCCACGCCGGCCCAGCGGTAATCCACGAAGAACGGCAACATACCCGCGGCCAGCAGCAGCCACCACGGTTGATTCCTTGCAAGCGCTTGGATGGCCAGGGCCGCCAGGGCGAAGGTCAGCAGAATGTTCACCGGTAGCCAGCCGCCGAACGCCCAGGCATGCACCGGCTGCGCCAGCACGCCCCACAACGCCAGGCGGCGGATCGACTTGCCCATGTCCGCGCCGGGCTGGGCCAGGTTGCAGGCCATCACCGCCGCAAACAGCGGAAACGCGATACGCCCCAGCTCGCTCACCAGCGGCACGTAGCCGCCATAGACCACCTTGGCCACGTGGTCGCCGGTCATCAACAGCAGCGCAAGCCACTTCAACGCCTCGCGCGCGCCACTGGGCAGCACGTAGGGAACGGTGGTCGGGGCTGTGGGTGCATCCTGCATGGGTGTTGGGTTTCGGGTTGTGCCCCAAAATCTTGCCACGGCTGGCTATGCTTGTGCGTCCTGCACGTGAGGCACCGCCATGCGCACCCTGTATCCGTCCATCGAACCCTACCGCCAGCACAGCCTGGCCGTGGATGCGCTGCACACACTGCATATCGAAGAATGCGGCAACCCACAGGGCCAGCCCGTGGTGTTCCTGCACGGCGGGCCCGGCGCAGGCGTTTCACCGGTACACCGCCGCTTCTTCGATCCGGCCCGCTACCGCATCGTGCTGATCGACCAGCGTGGCTGTGGCCGTTCCACGCCCTTCGGCGAGCTGCGCGACAACACCACCGCGCACCTGGTGGCCGACATCGAGCAGGTGCGCGCACACCTGGGCATCGAGCGCTGGCTGGTATTCGGTGGCTCGTGGGGCTCCACCCTGGCATTGGCCTACGCGCAGGCGCACCCGCAGCGCGCCACCGGGGTGATCGTACGCGGGGTCTATCTGGGCCGTGCGGAAGAAAACCGCTGGTTCGCCGAAGCCGACGGCGGCGCACGCTGGATCTTCCCGGAGCGCTGGGCACGCTACGAGGCCTTCATTCCCGAAGACGAGCGCGGCGACATGATCGCGGCGTACTGGAAGCGCCTGGACAGCCCGGACCTCGCCGTTCGCATTGCGGCCGCGCAGGCCTGGCTGGGCTGGGAAGACAACGCCGCCACCCTGCTGCACGACGTCAACGCGGTATCCGATGAAGACCCGCAGCAGACCCTGGCCAAGGCACGCATCGAAGCGCATTACTTCCGCCACAACGCATTCCTGGAACACGGCCAGCTGCTGCGCGACATCGATCGCATCCGTCACCTGCCCGGCGTGATCGTGCAGGGCCGCTACGACATCATCTGCCCCGCGCGCAGCGCCTGGGATCTGGCCCAGGCCTGGCCCGAAGCGCGGCTGGAGATGGTGCTGTCCGGCCACAGCGCCACCGAAGCGGCCACCACCGATGCACTGATCCGCGCCACCGATGCCGCCCTTGGCGGCCACACCGGCTGACCCCGACACGCCCATACCGCCCACCCCGCACACCCGTAGAGTCGAGCTTGCTCGACTGCTCCACGCGAAAAGCCGT
>NZ_JACVUD010000087.1:0-19130 GCF_016624905.1 Stenotrophomonas sp. S49
CCCCCGCGGGGTCCACAACCTTTGTCCTAATAACGGGGCGCCCACCCCCACACCTCGTTTTGCACTACATTGGTGCAATGTCCGACCCCGCACCCCCGCCGTCCCTTGATGCCCTCGGCACGCCGCTGGCCTGGGCCGGGGCCGATGGCCGCATCATCGGCTGCAACCCGGCCTTCGCCCGCTGGCTGGGCGTCAGCGTCCGCCGCCTGCTGGGCCAGCCGCTGGCCGCGCTGGAAGTGCAGGGCGAGGCACTGGCCCATTTCCTGGCCCGCGACGAGCGCGACAGCCTGCGCCTGAACCGGCTGGCGCTGGCCGTACCGGGCGAAGGCGCGCGCTTCGCCGAAGGCTGGATGAGCCGCCGCGATGACGGTGGCTGGCTGCTGGAAGCGCACCCGGTGGATGAATTTCCTGGCCTGGACCCGACCCAGGCCTTGCCCAGCGCGCTCAGCGCCGCCTTGAAGGGCCTGGCCCACGAACTGCGCAATCCGCTGGCCGGGCTGAAGGGCGCCGCGCAGCTGCTGGCGCGCCGCGCGGCCCAGCGCGATGCCAGCGAACGCGAACTGATCGAACTGATCGGCTCGGAAATCGAACGCCTCAACGGCCTGCTCGACCAGCTGCTGTCACCGGCACCGGCCGCACCGCATGCGCCGCTGAACATCCATGCCGCGCTGGAGCGCGTGCTGCGCCTGGCCGAAAGCGAGGCCGGCTGGGCGGTGCGCCTGCAGCGCGACTACGACCCCAGCATTCCCGAATTCGCCGGCGACGCCGACCGCCTCACCCAGGCCGTGTGGAACCTGGTGCGCAACGCCATCCAGGCCGGCGCCGGGGTCATTACCCTGCGCACGCGCGTCGAACATGGCGTGCGCATTGCCGAACAACTGCACACGCTGGCGCTGCGCCTGGAAATTGCCGATGACGGCCGTGGCGTGCCCGAAGAACTGGCCGAGCACCTGTTCCTGCCGCTGGTCAGCGGCCGAGCCGAGGGCACCGGGCTTGGCCTGGCGCTGGCCCAGCAGGTCACGCGCGAGCATCGCGGCACGCTGACCTACCGCTCGCGCCCGGGCCATACCGTGTTCACCCTGCTGCTGCCGATCGGCAACGGCACCGCCCCGGCCGAGGAGGCCCCGCGCGATGTCTGACGTCTCTACTTACGCGCAGCGCATCTGGGTGGTCGACGATGACCGCGCCGTGCGCTTCGTGCTGTGCACCGCACTGCGTGAAGCCGGCTACCAGGTCGATGATTTCGACAGCGCGGCACCGGCACTGAAAGCGCTGGCCGAAAACCCGCCGCCGGCGCTGCTGTTCACCGATGTACGCATGCCCGGCGACGATGGCCTGGTGCTGCTGGACAAACTGAAAGCCGCGCTGCCGCAGCTGCCGGTGGTGGTGATGTCGGCCTACACCGATGTGGCCAGCACCGCCGGTGCGTTCCGCGGTGGCGCCCACGAATTCCTGTCCAAGCCCTTCGATCTGGACGATGCCGTGGCGCTGGCCCAGCGCGTGCTGCCGGCGGTAGCCCCGGCCCTGGCCGCGCCAACCCCGGTGATCGAAGCGTCCAGCGACCAGCCGCCGCAGCTGGTGGGTGACACCCCGCCCATGCGCGCGCTGTTCCGTGCCATCGGCCGCCTGGCGCAGGCACCGCTGGCGGTGCTGATCACCGGCGAAACCGGCACCGGCAAGGAGCTGGTGGCCAACGCGCTGCATCGTGAATCGCCGCGTGCGCAGGGTCCGTTCGTGGCGCTCAACACCGCCGCCATTCCCGCCGAGCTGCTGGAAAGCGAACTGTTCGGCCACGAAGCCGGCGCCTTCACTGGCGCGCAGCGCCGCCATATCGGCCGCTTCGAACAGGCCAACGGCGGCACCCTGTTCCTGGATGAAATCGGCGACATGCCGCTGCCACTGCAGACCCGCCTGCTGCGTGTGCTGGCCCAGGGCGAGTTCTTCCGGGTCGGCGGCCGCGAGCTGATCCATGTGGACGTGCGCGTGGTCGCCGCCACCCACCAGGATCTGGAAGGGCTGGTGGCGCAGGGCAAGTTCCGCGCCGATCTGCTGCACCGGCTGGACGTGGTGCGCCTGCAGCTGCCACCGCTGCGCGAGCGCCGCGAAGACATCGCGCAGCTGGCCAGCACGTTCCTGGCCGCCGCCGCCCACAAGCTGGACACGCCGCCGAAGCGGCTTACCGCCGCCGCCCTGCAGGCGCTGCGCGAACACGACTGGCCGGGCAACGTGCGTGAACTGGAAAACGTCTGCTGGCGCATGGCCGCGCTGGCCGCCGCCGAGACCATCGGCGTGGCCGACGTGGATACCGCGCTGAACCGCACCCGCCAGCGACGCGGCAGTGGCCACGCAGCGGGCGCCGATCCGGGGCAGTGGGAAACCCTGCTGTCCGAATGGGCGCGCCGGCAGTTGCAGGAAGGGGCCGAAGGCCTGCATGCGCAGGTGCGCGATCGGGTGGACCACGCCCTGCTGGAGGCCGCCCTGCAGATCACCCACGGCCGCCGTGCCGAGGCCGCCGCGCGCCTGGGGCTGGGCCGCAACACACTCACCCGCAAGCTGGGTGCCGGCCGCCGCCGCGGCAGCCATTGAACGGAATCTGCACACCCTGCTCGCACCCGCTTGCCGAACCGTTGATCCGTCATGGACGATTCCGTCCGTAGTGTTACCTGCAAGGAGTCTTCGATGCGTCTCTCACATGCCCTTCTGCCGCTGTCCGCCGCCGTGCTGCTGTCTGCCTGTGGCAGCGCGCCGAAGAAGCCGCAGCCCACGCCGCCGCCGCCGAACGTGATCAGCACCGCGCAGCAGGCCGAAGCGAACCTGGCGCCGGCCTCGGCCAGCATCGTCAGCGGTCGCCTGGTGTTGAAGCCGGAAAGTGGTGGCGTGCACCTGACCGGGCTGATCGGTGGGCTGCAGCCGATGCAGCAGGCTGGCTTCCATATCCACGAACGCGGCGACTGCAGTGCGGTCGACGCCAGCAGTGCCGGCAATCACTTCAACCCCGGTGGCAGCGCGCACGGTCGCGCCGGCAGTGGCAAGCATCATCTGGGCGACATCGACAACCTGCAGGCCGATGCGCAGGGCCGCGCCAACATCGATGTGCACCTGAAGGGCGTTACCCTAGGCGGAGGCGCCGCCACCGATATCGCCGGTCGTGCACTGGTCGTGCATGCCAACGCCGATGACTATCGCAGCCAGCCCGCCGGCAATGCCGGCGTCCGCATTGCCTGCGGCGTGATCCGGGTTACCCGCTGATCGCCCGCTGGCACCCTCACCAAGGAGATTCACATGCGTCTGATCCACACTTCGCTGTTCGCGGCCATGGCCGCCCTGGGCCTGGCGGCCTGCAGTCAGCCGGCCACGCCGGAAGCCGAAGCACCGGCCACCACCCCGGCCGCAGGTTCGGCGGCACCGGCCGATCCGGCCAGCGCCCCGGCTGCCGACGCGGCCGCTGCCACCACCACCGACGCCACGGCCAGCGCCGAACTGGCACCGACCCAGGGCAATGAAACCAAGGGCAGCGTCACCTTCAAGGTGGTCGACGGCAAGGTGCACGTCAGCGGCCAGATCAGTGGCCTGAAGCCGGGCAGCGAGCACGGCTTCCACATCCATGAAAAGGGTGACTGCGGCGCGCCGGACGGCATGAGCGCCGGCGGCCACTTCAACCCGGGCAAGCAGGACCACGGCAGTGTGGCAGCCGACCCGCACCACGGCGGCGATATGCCCAACATCAAGGCCGACGACAAGGGCGTGGCCACCATCGACGGTCCGGTGTCCAGCAACGTCAACATTGGCAAGGGTGATGACTTCGACATCATCGGCCGCGGCCTGATCGTCCACGCCGACGCCGACGACTACAAGACCCAGCCGACCGGCAACGCCGGCGCGCGCCTGGCTTGCGCGGTCATCCAGAAGGCCCCGTAAGAAAGCAGAAACGCCGGCGAAAGCCGGCGTTTTTCATTGCGCTGGCGCCGGGCCATGCCCGGCGGATTGCATCCGATCGCCTTACAACGGCGCCGCGGCCAACTTCCTGGCCTGCACCGCCACTGCATCGCAGGCGGCCGTGCTGCCTTCGCAGAGGGTGGCCATCTTCCGGGTGCGACGAAACGGATGTTCGCGATCCCAGCCGATCGCCGTGCGCATGCGCACCACCGAGGGCGCCAACGGATGTGGCGCGGTGAACAACACCCAGGTGGTGGCGGTGTAGTCGGGGTCGTTCTCCACCGTTTCCTTGCTCGTCTGCAGCACGACCATGCCGGCCGGCGTCTGCGCCTGCAGCCGCTCGATGTCCTTGCGCTGCGGCAGCTTCTCAGCGAACGCTGCCACGCTGGTGTACTCCAGCGGCAGATTGTCATCACCCGTGCGCACCGGGGCGCTGGCCTGGGCCAACCCGCTCAGGGCCAGCCCGAGCAGGCAGGCGGCACGTCGGCAAGCAGAAACGGTCATCGCAGGAACTCCTGTATGGGGCGCCGGGTCATGCCCCGCAGAACGCAGCTTTCGCAGAGTCGAACTTGCTCGACTGGCCCTTCGCGCAGACGCGCCCGGGCACGGTAGCGCCGGGCCACGCCCGGCGGAAGATATCCCACGAATATCAGCGCGCCAGCAGCGCGCGCGCGTCCTGGCCGGCTTCGCAGTGTACGAACAGCACCGGCACGCCGTGTGCCTCCAGCACCGCCGCCATCTGCCGCTGGCGCAGCAGGAACTGCTCGTAGATGCCCTGCAGGCGATCACAATCGCCCTTGGCATGGTTGTAGTACGCGCACCAGCCAGCCGGGTCGAACAGTGCCATGCGCGCCTCGCCCTGCACATAGCGCAGCAGCGGTTCCGGCGCGGCGTCCAGCCACTCTTCCTCGGCCGGGGCCAGGATCGCCGTCTCGATCAGCGGCCACAGTGCGGCCAGGCCCTGGTTGTCGTACTGCATCGACATCATCGCGGCCAGGTCATTCACCGTGAAATAGCGCGCATGCTCGACCCGCGCGCCGAAGCCCTTCTGCGCCATCAGCGCGGTATCGGCATGGGCCATGCCGTTGGCCAGCAGCGTTTCTTCCAGCGCATCGGCCACCGCGGCAATGGTGGCCGCATCGGTGCCGGTCAGCAGGAACGGCACCACGCGCAGGCCACCGCCCACCAGGGTGGCATCGGCCTGGAACGGCAGCGGCACATCACCCTGCGCATCGGCACCGAAGGCCAGCAGACGCGGGCCCTGGTTGCTGCCGGGCGCGCGCATCTGCAGTTCTTCCAGGCGGCGGTGGATCGGCCAGCCCGGGCGCAGTACTTCGGCCGGGTCGAAATGGGCGGCGGCGAAGACCAGGTCCAGCTCGGCTACCTGCGGCACCAGCTTGGAAAGATCGCGGCCGACACGTTCGGCCAGTTCGCCGGCCTGTTCGGCGCTGAGGACCGCTTGGCCAGGAATTTCTCCGCCGGCCAGTTCCAGGGCCAGCACGCCAAGGGCGTTCATCGCGGGGTCGGGTTTGCTCATGGTTCCACGGTTGGCCCATCACAGGGCGGCAGCTACACTTGGCCCCATTATGCCTGCTCTGTCGTGCAGGCCATGTTGCAGACACCCTCATCCATGCCAGGTATCTCCATGCCCAACGCTCGTCCCGTCGCCATCCTCGGTGGCGTCCGCATTCCGTTCTGCCGCCAGAACACCGCGTATTCGGATGTCGGCAACCTTGGCATGTCGGTACGTACGCTGGGCGCGCTGGTCGAACGGTTCGGCCTGCATGGCCAGCAACTGGGCGAAGTGGCCATGGGTGCGGTCATCAAGCATTCCAGCGACTGGAACCTGGGCCGCGAGGCCACCCTGTCCTCGGGCCTGTCGCCTTTGACCCCGGGCATCACCCTGCAGCGCGCCTGCGGCACCTCGCTGGACAGCATCATCACCGTCGCCAACAAGATTGCCCTGGGGCAGATCGAATCGGGCATCGGTGGCGGTTCCGATACCACCTCCGACGTGCCGATCGTCTACGGCAAGAAGCTGCGCGCGCGCCTGCTGGCCGCCAACCGGGCCAAGACCACCGGCGACAAGATCCGTGCCCTCACCTCGGGGTTCAAGTTCTCTGAACTGAAGCCCGAGTTCCCTGGCGTGGCCGAGCCGCGCACCGGCAAGAGCATGGGCGACCACTGCGAGGACATGGCCAAGGAATGGAACATCTCGCGCGATTCGCAGGACGAGTGGGCTGTCTCGTCGCACAAGAAGCTGGCCGCCGCCTATGAGCGCGGCTTCTTCAATGACCTGATCGCACCGTTCCGCGGCGTGGAGCGCGACAACATCCTGCGCGCCGATACCTCGCTTGAAAAGCTGGCCACGCTGAAGCCGGCGTTCGACAAGGTGTCCGGCCGTGGCACGCTCACCGCAGCCAATTCCACCCCGCTCACCGACGGCGCCGCGGCCGTGCTGCTGGCCAGCGAAGAGTGGGCACGCGCGCACGGCCACGAGCCGCAGGCCTACCTGCGCGATGCGCACGTATCGGCGGTGGATTTCGTGCACGGCGAAGGCCTGCTGATGGCGCCGACCGTGGCCGTGCCGGAAATGCTGAAGCGCAATGGCCTGACCCTGCAGGATTTCGACATCTACGAAATCCATGAAGCCTTCGCCGCCCAGGTGCTGTGCACCCTGCGCGCGTGGGAGAGCGAGGATTACTGCCGCAACCGCCTGGGCCTGGATGCACCGATGGGCCGCATCGATCCGGACAAGATCAACCTGCTGGGTTCGTCGCTGGCCACCGGCCACCCGTTCGCCGCAACCGGCGCCCGGGTGATCGCCACCGCCGCCAAGCAGCTGGCCGAACGTGGCGGCGGCCGTGCCCTGGTGTCGATCTGCACCGCCGGCGGCATGGGCGTGGTGGCGATCGTCGAACGCTGAGCGCATCCAACTTTGGAATTGAAAACGCCGCCCATCGGGCGGCGTTTTCGTTGCGCGATGCGTCGATGGTCACGGCAATCGCGGGTTGCCGAACGCGTCGCGTTCTTCGTTCGCGTCATACACCGGCGGCTGCACCGCCGTAGGCTGCTCTTCCACCGTGGCCCGCAGCGGTGCCTCGGCGGTACCGTCACGCACCAGCGCCACGCTGTCCTCGCCGCGCTGCAGGCGCAGGGCGTTGCCCAGGCACTGCGCGGCCAGTGCAGGTTCGCCACGCTGGGCGAAGGCTTCACCCAGTGCTTCCCACGCCGGCGCACCGGCACCGGCGGCCACGGCCTCGTGCAGGAAGGTTTCCGCCGCCGCCCAATCCTGCTGCGCCAGTGCCACCCGGCCCTGGGCCAGGCGCAGCGCCGCTGAATCCGCATGCACGTTGCGCCAGCGCTGCAGGTTGGCCTGGCGGGTGGCCAGTCGGTCTACCGGCAGGCGGCCGTACAGCGCCACCAGTTCGTCGTCCCAGCGCTGGTCCAGTGCCTGTTCCAGCGCCAGCAGGGCGGGTTCGTCCCATTCCAGCGCCACCGCGCGGGTGGCATAGGCACCCACCACATCGGGCGTCGGCCGCAGCGCCTTGGGCGTGGTTTCCCACTGCGCGGCCAGCGCGTTCACATCGGCCGCTTCCAGCAGCGCCTGCGCGGCCAGCCGGGCTTCCAGTTCGCTGGCGGCCTCGCTGGGCAGCACCTTGCTCTGGCGCAGCGCGCCCAGCTGGCCGTAAGCCTCGTGGGCGCGGCCAGCGCGGGCCAGCGCTTCGGTGCGCAGCCACAGGCCACGCGGCGGCAGCGGCTGGATCGCCGCCACGTCCAGCACATTGATCGCGTCCACCGGCAGATCGCGGGCCAGCAGCTGCTCGGCGCGCAGCAACGCATGCAGCGTGGCATCGCGCTCGCCCAGCCGCTGCAGCAGCGCTTCACCGCCGGCGCCGTCGGCCCGCGCCTGCGCGCTGCGCACCGCGTTGGCCAGCGCGATCGCCGTCACTTCCGAATCCTGCGCGGCACCGTCCAGCAGCTTTTCCGCGCGCTGCCACTGGCCGTGTTCATAGGCCTGCAGGCCATCGATCAGGCGCACCCGGCCCTGCTTGCGGCGGTAGCGGCCCCAGGCACGGAACGGTGCGGCAATCAGGCTCCACAGCAGCCACAGCACCAGCACGGCGATCACCGCCAGCAGCGCCACCTTGGGCAGGTTGCTGTGGTAGTCGTAGCCACCGTGGCGCAGGATCACCTCGCCATAGCGGTTCAGGTCTTCGGCGCCCAGCCATTGCGCGGCAACGATGCCGATGGCCACGGCCAGCAACAGCACGACCAGGGATTGCACGGGCTTCATACGGTCTTACCTCCGGTCGGTCTGGGTGCGCAGCTGCCGCAGCGTGCTGCCAAGTACGTTGCCATCGGCCTGTAGCGGCAGTTGGCGCAGGGCCTTCAGTTCAGCACGTTGCGCGCGCAGGGCTGGTGAATCCGGCCAGCGGCGCTGGGCCCACTGGTCCACTCGGGCCAGCGCGGCATCGCGGCCGCGGCCATCACCGCGTTCAATGGCGGCACGGGCCAGGGTCAGTTCCAGTTCCAGTGCCTGTTCGGCGCTGGCACGTTCGCCGGCAGTCAGTGGCCCCTGCAGGCGGCTGGGGGTGATATCCACGAAGGCCGCGATGGCCGCCTGCCACCAGGGCCGCGCGACCGGCGCCACGGGCGTTGTGGTCTTCACCTGCGAAGGCAGGCGCTGCAACGCCTGCGAGACCGCATCCAAGCGCTGCAGGGCCAGCACGCGCGGGCCATCGCCCAGTGCATCCAGCGCTTCGCGTTCCTGCACCAGCGCCTGGCGCAGGTTCAGGCCATCGCTGTCGGGCAGTTCGGCCAGCGCGGTGGCGGCCAGGCCGTACAGACGGCGCGCGCCATCCACATCGTCGGCGAAGGCCAGGCGCTGGGCGGCCTGGGTCAGCAGCAGCTCGGCCTCGTCGCGCTGCACCGCCTGGCGGCCCAGGTTGGCGCTCTCGGTCAGCTTGGCCAGGTTTTCTTCCAGCAGCGCGCTGCGCTGGGACAGGCCCAGCATCTCGTCGCGCAGCACGCGGTTTGTGGCCGCCGCATCCTGCAGGCGCTGGCTGCTGGCGCGCTGGTCGCGGCGCAGGGCCTCCACCGCTGCTTCCAAGCCCTGCAGCTGCACGGCGGCGGTCTGCGCCTGCGCCTGCTGTTCGCGCTGCTGGTGCTGCCAGAAGTACCAGGCGCCGTAGCCGGCGGCCGCCAGGCCCACCACCACGGCGCTGGCCAGCAGCCAGCGGGCAGGGGAACGGGGGGCGGCAGGGGGCGTAGTGTCGTTCATCAGGCTTCCTTGTCGGCGGCGCGCCCGGGTGGGCCCGGCCGGCGGCGTTGCACACAGCATCACCGTTGGCGATCAGCGCAGCAAGCGTGTGCCCGGCGCCTGTTCAGTTCGCTGCCGGGGCGGTGAGTGCGGCGTGTGCGGCAGCGGTCATCTGCGCGACAGTGGGGCCTTCGCTGCGCACCACGCGCTGCAGGCCCAGTGCCTGCGCCTGCGCGGCCAACCGCTCGCTGGCGGCCAGCACGGTGGCCTGCTGGCGCAGTCGCTGCTGCCAGGGCGGTGGTAATTGCTGCCAGAACCGCTGCAACGCCTCGCCGCTGCTGACGGCCAGCAGCCAGGGCGTCGCCGACCGGGCCAGACGCGACAAGGTACGGCGGGGCAGGCGCAGCGGCACGCGTTCGTACACGTCCGAACGCAGGATCTGCGCGCCGGCCTGCTGCAACTGGGCCGCAATCAAGCTGCGGCCGCCGGGGGCGGTCACCAGGCCGATCTGCAGCCCCTGCACGTTGTCCAGGGCGGGCAGGCCCAGCAGTCCTTCGCTGTCCATCCGCTGCGGCGCCTGCACGTCGGCCACGCCCACTGCCTGCAGTGCGCGTGCCGTGCCTTCGCCCACGGTCAGCCACGGGCCGCGCTGCGCGGCGGGCAGGTCCACCCACGCCGCTGCCGCCGCCACCGCCGCCGGGCTGGTGAAAACCACACGCGGGCAGGCCAGCGCCTGGTTCAGCCGCTGTGCCACCGCCGCGCCCTGCAAGCGCCGCAGTCGCCACGGCGAAAACGCCAGCGTGGTCCCGCCGTAGCGGGCTGCGGCGCGGCGCAGCCCAGCATGCTGCCCCTGCGGGCGCAGCGATATCAGGGTCCAGCCAGTGGGTATCGTATGGTCGGGCATTGACGTCATTATGCGGGCCCTTCGTTGTCGTGGTTGCTGCTCCGATGTCCGTTGATGCCCTGACTTCCTCGCTGGCCTCCCTGCAGGGCGTGCTCGACTGCATGCCGGCCGTGCGCGCCATGCAGATCCGTCTGGATGGCTACGCCGACGGCGTGCTGCGCATCACCGCGCCGCTGGCCGCCAACGTCAACGACAAGGGCAATGCCTTCGGCGGCAGCCTGGCCTCGGTGCTCACCCTGTCCGGCTGGGCCCTGGTCAGCCTGCGCCTGCGCCTGGCCGGGCACGACGCCGAGGTCTACGTGGCCGACAGCAACCTGCGCTACCTGGCGCCGGTCTACGAGGACCTGCACGCCCATGCGGCCGCCGCCGAAAGCAGCGCCTGGGACATCTTCCTGTCCACCTTCCGCCAGCGCGGCAAGGCACGCATCAGCATCGTCGCCACCCAGCCCGGCGCCGATGGCCGGCCGGCGGCTGAATTCAGTGGTCGCTTCGTTGCCTTCGCCAAAGGGTAGGATGTCAGGCTGACGTCCTTGGGGAACCACCGATGCGCCGCTTGATCCAGATCCTGTTGTGTTCGCTGTTGCTGGTCAGCGCCGTTGCCGGCGCGGCCGCCGACGATCTGACCCGCAAGCAGCGCAAGCTGCTGGAAGAAACCCAGATCGCTTACGGGGCCACCATCCGCTGGGGCACGATGGACGACGCCATCGCCTACCTGGACCCGCAGCTGCGCAAGGACAAGCCGCCCACCCAGTTCGAGCTGAACCGCTACGCCCAGCTGCGGGTGTCGTCCTACCGCGAGCGCAGCACGGCCGCGCTGGACGGGGGCCAGGTCGAGCGCCGGGTGGAAATCGGGGTGATCAACCAGAACACCCAGGCCGAACGCACCGTGGTGGTGACCGAGCGCTGGCGCTGGGACCCGGAAGCCAAGCGCTGGTGGCAGGCGGCCGGCCTGCCGGACCTCTGGCAGGGGCAGTGACGGCCCGCCTGCGGCTTGTGCGACAATCGGCCCCCGCTTATAGACCCGTGATCTGAGTGAATTACGAAGAGCTGCTGGCCTTTGCCGGCCGAAACCCGATGCTGTCCGCAGCCCTGGTGGGCCTGACCGTGGCGATCATCGTCACCGAGGTCCGCCGCCTGTTCCGGGGCTTCAAGGGCATCAAGCCGGCTGAACTGACCCAGCTGATGAATGCCGGTGGCGCCGTGGTGGTCGACCTGTCGGCCAGTGGCGACTTCGAAAAGGGCCACATCGCCGGCAGCCGCCAGGCCCAGGCCAGCGCATTCGGTCCGGAGCACAAGCTGGTGGCCAACGCCAAGCAGAGCCCGGTGGTGCTGGTGTGCCGCAGCGGCAACGCCTCGGAAACCGCCGCCAAGGCGTTGAAGAAGGCCGGTTTCGAAAAAGTGTTCGTGCTCGATGGCGGCATTCCCGCTTGGCAGCAGGCCGAACTGCCGCTGGTCAAGGGTCGCAACTGATCGAACGCGGTGGCGGCATTGGCCTTGTATGGGCCACCTGCCGCCCCCATCGCTGTAGTTCGACCTACGTTTTCATTGCATTCATCTGGAGTTACAGGAAATGTCCGAAGAGATCACCAACGGCGCCGCTGCGCCGGTCGATGCCGCTACCGGCCCCGCTTTCACCGTCGAGAAGATCTACGTCAAGGACGTTTCCTTCGAGTCGCCGAACGCGCCGACCATCTTCAATGACCAGGTGCAGCCGGAGCTGCAGCTGAACCTGAACCAGCAGGTGCAGCGCCTGGGCGAAAACGCCTTCGAAGTCGTGCTGGCCGTGACCCTGACCTGCCAGGCCGGTGAGCGCACCGCCTACGTGGCCGAAGTGAAGCAGGCCGGCGTGTTCGGCCTGGTCGGCCTGGACCCGCAGTCGATCGACGTGCTGCTGGGTACCCAGTGCCCGAACATCCTGTTCCCGTACGTGCGCCAGCTGGTCAGCGACCTGATCCAGGCCGGCGGCTTCCCGCCGTTCTTCCTGCAGCCGATCAACTTCGAAGGCCTGTACGCCGAAACCCTGCGCCAGCGCCAGGAACAGGGCGACGCGCCGTCGCTGGCTGATTCCGAGCCGGCCGGCAACGCCTGAGCTTGGCTACGACGTCACGAATGAGCGATACCGCTGACAAAGTCGCCGTGCTTGGCGCCGGTTCCTGGGGAACCGCGCTGGCCACGCTGCTCGCCCGGCACGGTCACCCGACCGTGCTGTGGGGGCGCGATGCCGCCGTGGTCGAAGCCATCGACCAGCGCCATGAAAACCCTCGCTACCTGCCGGGCATCCCGCTGCCGGACAGCCTGCGCGCGACCACCGACATGGCGGCCGCCCTGCAGGATGCCGCCTGGATCCTGGTGGTGACCCCGTCGCACGCGTTCAATGAAACGGTGCGCGCGCTGGCGCCGCTGCGACCGGCCGGTGCCGGCGTGGCCTGGGCCACCAAGGGCTTCGAACCGGGTTCGGGCCGCTTCCTGCACGAAGTAGCGCGCGAAATCCTGGGTGACGACGTGCCCCTGGCCGTGGTCACCGGGCCGTCGTTCGCCAAGGAAGTGACCCAGGGCCTGCCGACGGCGATCACCGTGCACGGCGACGTGCCCGAGTTCGCGCAGACGGTGGCCGAAGCCATGCATGGGCCGGCGTTCCGCGCCTACACCGGCGATGACATGGTGGGTGCCGAACTGGGTGGCGCCATGAAGAACGTGCTGGCGGTGGCCACCGGCGTGGCCGATGGCATGCAGCTGGGCCTGAATGCCCGTGCCGGCCTGATCACCCGTGGCCTGAACGAAATGCTGCGGCTGGCCGCGGCCATCGGTGCCAAGCCGGAAACCCTGATGGGTCTGGCCGGGCTGGGCGATCTGGTGCTGACCTGCACCGGCGATCTGTCGCGCAACCGCCGCCTGGGCCTGGCCCTGGGCCGTGGCCAGACGCTGCAGGACGCCGTGCGCGAAATCGGCCAGGTGGTTGAATCGGTGCAGACCGCCGACGAAGTGATGCGACAGGCGCGCCGTCATGGCATCGACCTGCCCATTTCCGAGCGCGTGCGTGCCGTGCTGCACGGCGAGCAGACGCCTGAAGAAGGCCTGCGCGCGTTGCTGGCGCGGGAACAGAAACCGGAATACCCGAATACCCTGTTCAAGTGATCTGAAGAACCCCGGCCCAGCGCTGGGGTTTTTTTTGCGCGCGCGACGTCCGCCTCACTTCGTCCTTGGCGGCGCGCTGGTGTTGTCCATGTCCGAAAAAATCATCCACGGCCCATCGCCCACGCGCTGCAACGTGAGCGTGAACTTCCCGGTGTCGCCCGCATTGCTGCCGTAGCTGTACGCGCCGATGATGTAGCCGGTGTTGCCCTCCACCGCGTGCGCCAAGGCGCGCAACCGCAACGGGCTGCTGCCCTGGCCGGCATAGGCGGCCTCGATGGCCGCGCGCCCGCGCACCGGTGCATGCGCGCTCTGCAGCACGAATCCATCTTCGGTGAACAACGCCGCCAGTGCCTTCGCATCGCCGGTGCGCCAGGCCTGTTCGTAATCGCGCAGCACCCGGTCCAGGTCCGCGGGCAGGGCATCGTCGGGAAGTCGCGTGGCCGGCTGTTGTGCAGCGGCAGGCCCGGCCAGCAACGCTGCACAGACCAGGATCACGGCAAACCTTGAACAGCACATGCGTCTGGGTCCTTGGCAGCCAGGGAAGCGGTCACTGCAAGCCTAACGCCGGGGGATGCCCGGCGGAATACCGGCACCGCGTAGAATCCCTCCGTCGCACTCCACACATCCAAGGACAGGGAATGACGTCCAGGAATCTCGCCATCTCATGGCTCATCGCGCTGTTGGCCGCGTGTTCGCAGGCACCGGCGCCGGCACCGAAGGCA
The DNA here is from genome assembly GCF_016624905.1 of Stenotrophomonas sp. S49. Classification (NCBI taxonomy): domain Bacteria; kingdom Pseudomonadati; phylum Pseudomonadota; class Gammaproteobacteria; order Lysobacterales; family Lysobacteraceae; genus Stenotrophomonas; species Stenotrophomonas sp. S49. The sequence goes on from NZ_JACVUD010000087.1 coordinate 13,961, forward strand.
GAAGCTGCGCCTGCGCCTGCACCCACGACGACGCCCACGGCACCCGCGCCCGAACCTTCCATCGAAGATGGCGTGGACCCATCGGTGTGGGACAACGAGGGCGAGCCCGAAGGCGAATCCCCCAGTGGCGAACTCACCTGCAAGGACCACCCGCTGGCCACCTACTTCTTCACCCTGGTGGGCGGCAACACGGTGGACGACTGCGGTCGCAAGGACGCCAGGCTGCTGGCGGCGTTCGATGCACTCATGCAGGACACCGCCGATGCCGAATCCAGCGAGCCGGGCATCGCACCGCTGCGCAAACGCCTGCTGAGCGGTCCCAGTGCACCGGGCCAGCCGCTGCAGCTGCAGGACGGTGTATGGTGGTTCTACACCGCCTGCCAGGCCCACCAATGCCCCGGCACCGCGCTGGCGGTGCTGTACTCGCCCGAGCAGGGGCGCATGGTGGGCCGGCTGTCTGCACGCTGCCAGGTGCGCTGGCTGGGCGGGCCCAACGAGGAACAGCGTGAGCGCATCGCCCAGCTGCGGCCGCTGCACCCGGCAGCCCTGCAAGGTGAGGACGCGGACTGTCGGTAAGCACGTGGTGTGGGTTACCCGTCCGGGGCAGGCGAAGACGGGAAGACGGAGTGCTACGCTGGACCACAACCGCTGCACCTGTCCGCCACAATGTTCCGATACGGGCCCAACCCATGACAGATGCCACAACGCCTGACGACCTGTTCGCCGCACTGCGCGGCCTGCTGCGCAATGCCGCCGGTTCATTGCAGGTGGTGCACGACAGCCCCGATCACTTCTACGCCAACGGCCCGCACCCCGATGCCAGGGGCAAGCCGCAGTTCTTCTGCGCGGTGAAGGTCTCCGGGCGCAAGCACGCCTTCCACTTCATGCCGGTCTATGAATTTCCCGAGCTGCTGGCCGACATCAGCCCGGCGTTGAAGAAGCGCATGCAGGGCAAATCCTGCTTCAACTTCGATCGCTGGGACCCGGAGCTGATCGACGAACTGGCACAGCTGGTCGTGCAGGGTACTGCCCGCTACCGCTCGCTGGGTCGGCTCTAAGCCGCGCGGCTTGAACGCCAGGGTCGCGCTCAGCGTTCGTGCACGTAGCGGTCTTCGACAATCTCCGTCACTTCGTCATCTTCGTCCAGGCTGAATTCGAGATACCCGTCGTGCTCGCTGAAAACAGCCACGCCCTTCGTTTCATCGATCACACAGAATGACAGCGGCACCGCCACGAAGAAGCCGCTGCGGCTTCGCAGTTCAACACGGCGCGCATGGCTGAAATCGAGCGCGCCCAGACCTCTCGCGTGCAGCTCCTGCGCTGAACGCCCGAGCTTTATCGACAATTCCTCTGCCCAGTCGCGCACGACGTCCACCGGGGTGCGTAGGGATTTGATCTGCATGATGCTGCGGTTCCGTCTGCGTGTCTGCCGAGCTTAACCCGCGGGGCCTGCCTGCTAGACTGCCCGTCCCTGCCTCATGGACGAATGCATGGCCGCAACGCGCCTGAAACTGCTGCCGAAGCGCGACATCGCCGCACTGCGCGCGCGCTGGACGCCTGAGCGGGTGCCGCAGCTGGCCAACCCGCGGCGCAGGGACGATTGGCGCGACAAGACCATCACCAATCGTCACTGGCACCCTTCGCCGTTCGGGCTGACCGCGGAGGGGCGATTGGATTACCGTGGGTTTCCATATGCGGTGCCGCAGTACCAGAACCTGCAATCGGTGGATCTCTCATATGTCTCTCCTTCGCACGGGACCACATTCCTGGTCCATGCCGTGATGGAAGACTGTGATTTCACCGGCGCAGCGATGGGGACTCTCGACGAATCCTTCCTGCGTTGCCGCTTCGACCTGACGACCTTCGACAACAACGGACTGAGCGGCGTGTTCAACGCCTGCAGCTTCGTGCAGGCCAAACTGCTCAGATGCCATTCCAACGCGCACTTCATCGACTGTGATTTCCGCGACGCAGCTTTGCCGATGCGGACTTCTCCCGCGCGCGCTTCGTGCGCTGCAATTTTGAAGGTGCCCGCTTCAAGCGCGCCGACCTGCACAAAGCGATCTTCGTCGGCTGCCGGCCCAGTGACACACAGCTGGCAGACTGCTATTGCAACGATGACATCCGCTTCGAGAGCGAAGAGGGAAGTGATTGAAGTGACGATGCCCGCGCCGGCGGAACACCCGTTGCTGGCATGGACCGACCGCTATCTGAAGCGGCTGGAAGGCGAGGGTTGAAGCGCGAGCGGCCTAGCGCCGTGAACGCGCCGCGCGCAGCGACGCCCTGGCGATGATCACCACGTAGGTGGCCAGCATGCCGGCAACCAGGCCCATCACTTCCACCTCCCAGTTGTCACGGTACCGGGAAGGGCCGGCAATGGCCCAGCCCAGCAGCAATGCCGCCATCAGCGCCATCATGCGGTGGGCCGAGGTGATCAGTGCATCCTCGCCGGCATGGCCCAGGTTGGGATCCCAGCGGCCGATCAGCCAGCCAAAGCCACGCCAGTAGTCCCGCGCCACCAGGTAGTGAAGGGACACCACCCCGGCAAGTGCGCTCAGCAGGAACTGCAACAGGGGATGCATGGGTCGTCCTTGTGCGCGTGTTGGGCGATCTGCCGTGCGGTTCAGCCGGGCAAGCGGGTCGACCGCCAGCGGGAGACAACGTTCCTATCTCAGCCAAAGCCCTGAAAGCATCAGGGCGCTGGCGAAGGACAGCAGACAGCGGGCGACGATCATCACGCCGGGCTGCGCACTGCTTACCGCAGGCGCCACCTTCTTCCAGTTGTCGGCGTTGCAGGTTTCATGAAAGCGCTTGATGGAAGCACCGATGACGTTGATCAGCGCGATCAATATCGCCATTCCCCACAGGCACAGCAGGGACATCGAGACCGCTATCGCGTACTGCTTGGCCGTGGCGACCGTGAACAACGCGAGCGATTGCGCCATCCACTTGAGCAGCATGCTGATGCCCACGGTGCCTGCAAAGACCAGCAGCAACAACACACCGACTTTGAGCCATTGCGCCTTCGCGTCTGACTTCTGCCCGGTCCAGACAAGCACCAGGGCGAGCGCCTGGAAGACGGCGTAGAGCACTGCGTGCATCACTTCTTACGTCGCGCGGAATCCATAGGTTCATAAGGATTCTACGTACTTCACATCTATCGGGCCAAACCGCTGCAAGTTCCCTGAACGGCAACTTCATTCATGTACTGGTCAGTACAATATTCAGGAGCGATTTCACCAGCAAACGGATAATTCACACCTGTCGACCGCCTCCTCTCTCCCTCTCCCGGGAGGCGGCCGACGAAACCAAAAATAATTAAAGGTGTGTCCCGATGATCAAGAATTCGCTGCTTGCCCTGGGTCTGCTGGCTGCCCTGCCGTTCGCTGCATCGGCTGCCGATGGCCTGTCGTACAACTACGTTGAAGGCGGTTACGTGAACACCGATGCCAAGGGCGGCGACGCCGATGGCTGGGGCGTGAAGGGCTCGGTTGCAGTGCACCCGAACTTCTCGCTCTTCGGTGACTACAGCAAGCAGGAAACCGACACCTTCAAGAACGATGTGGCCCAGTGGCGCATCGGTGCCGGCTACAACTATGGCATCGCACCGAACACCGACCTGGTGGCTCGTGTTGCGTACCAGAAGTTCGACCTGAAGCACGGCCTGGACTTCAACGGCTACTCCACCGAAGTGGGTCTGCGTACCGCGTTCAACCCGTACCTGGAAGGCTATGCGCTGGCCGGTTACGAGGATTACAGCAAGAAGCACGGTATCAATCCGGAAGGCGAGTTCTACGGCCGCGTCGGCGCCACCGCCAAGTTCAACCAGAACTGGGGCCTGAGCGGCGAAGTGAAGCTGGCCAAGGCTGGCGACCGCGAGTGGTTCGTGGGTCCGCGCTTCAGCTGGTAAGACATCGCTCTGTCGTTAGTGCGTGTAAGTGGCATGTGACTCTCTCTCTCTCTCTCCCGCATGCCATCCGAAGCCCGGCCTTGTGCCGGGCTTCTTTTTTGCCCGGCTTCGCCGCGTCGCCCAACGGTAGATCCACGCCATGCGTGGATGCTATCCTCAGCCACGCATGGCGTGGCTCTACTACAGCTGTGCTCGGGTGGTTCGGCTATCATCGCCGCCTCAAGCCAGCAGGATGTTCCATGAATTCCCAGCCCGCCCCGATTACCGCCCTGAACCACACGCTGGACAATGAGCCGCAGCAGATCACCGCGCCGTTGACCCATTGCGCGGCCTTCCTGGTGCTGAAGGTGAAGGACGATGCCGAGTCCATCGCCACGGTGCGGCAGGTGCTGGGCAGCACCGACGATCTGATCAAGAACACCGCCATCCGAGAGATCGAGCGCACGTTCACCTGCAACGTGGCCATCGGCCACCGCGTGTGGGCGCCGCTGGTGGGCAGTACGCCGCCGCGCGAGTTGAAGCCGTTCCGTGAGATCAAGGGCGCCACCCATACGGCGGTGTCCACCCCGGGCGACCTGCTGTACCACATCCGCGCGCGCACCCAGGACCTGATCGTGGCCTTCGAGCGCAACCTGCTGCTGGCCTTCGGCGATGCGGTGGAAACGGTGGATGAAGTGGCCGGCTTCCGTTACTTCGACGGCCGCGACCTGCTCGACTTCGTCGATGGCACGGCCAACCCGGAGGGGCTGTCGCTGCCGGAGGCCACCATCGTGGGCGACGAAGACCCCGACCATGCCGGTGGCAGCTACGTGGTGGTGCAGAAGTACCTGCACAACCTGCAGGCCTGGCGCGCGCAGAAGACCGAAGCACAGGAAGCCATCATCGGCCGCACCAAGCACGACAACATGGAACTGGACGATGCGCCGGCCGATGCGCAGAAGTCGCACAAGACGCTGTGCACCATCGAAGATGCCGACGGCGAGCACGAGATCCTGCGCGACAACATGCCGTTCGCGCGCCCGGGCCACAACGAGTACGGCACCTACTTCATCGGCTACACGCGCCGGCTGTGGGTGATCGAGCAGATGCTGGAACGCATGTTCATCGGCAATCCGGCGCCGCTGCACGATCGCATCCTGGATTTCTCCACGGCGGTCACCGGCGTCACCTTCTTCGCGCCCTCGCGCAAGGTACTGGCCGACCTGGCCGAGTAGCAACTGTCTTGTCAGGGGCTGCCGAGGGCCACCTCGGCGTCCCGCT
>NZ_JACVUD010000088.1:0-18918 GCF_016624905.1 Stenotrophomonas sp. S49
GATGTGCAACGCGCATCGGGATCGGGTGCAGGGATGCACCCGACAATCCCCTCTCTCCGCCAGATAAATGAAAAAGGCTGCCCTCTGGGCAGCCTTTTTCATTTATCTGGCGCGGGAAGCGAAGTGCGCTGCGCGCGCTTCGCCCCATGCGCTGCTACGCAACGAATGGGCCCCTCCCTTTGCCTGCCTCTCCCCGCCCCTGTCGGGGCAGCCCCTCAACAGAGGGGCTTGCTCGTCCGGAAAGATCCGTAGATCCACGCCATGCGTGAAGCAGACGTCCTTCGCACCACTCTCTTGCCCTCTTCACCTTGGAGCCACCCACAAGGCCACCCTTCTGCGTTGGTCGGCGAGTGGGACGGGTGCTGAGAAGCCCTCCGGGGTTGGCTTCACCGGCCCCTTCCCCGCCCCCACTCTCTCCCGCTGCGTCGCCGCCCCATACTGCAGCGACGCAGCGACATCCTGGCTGCCACTCCCTACTCCAGTCGTACGGGCCAAAACATGATGGAACATCAGATGGCGGGACTTCGGAATCTGATCGGGAAAGCGGTGACGCTGGAAACGGGCGACGGCATCACCACGATCAGGACCCATGATGGCTGGGAGCTGCACATCTACAACACTGTCCGCCTTCATTGCGATGGCACTGCGAAGCAGCCTGCGCAAGCCCCACAGGGGCTGCTTCCAACGAACTATCTGCTCGATCAAACGACAATGGTGGCGCAGTTTTCTGGCGGGGTATCACTCACCGTAGACGTGAGTGACAGCGGCTACTCTGGCCCGGAAGCAATGCAGTTGAACTGCCTGGATGGAACCATCGTGATCTGGAACCCAGGATCGATGCAGCCGCTGTTCGTCATGGCATGACATCGCCACACCGATCTCTATTGAGCCTGGCGCCCGTCAGTGATCGCAAAGCGTCGGTCAACATCCGGGTAAGACGCAGCAGCCGCACCCACCAGCACCCCATCCCGCAGCAGCGCGCGCGTTGCCGCTGCCGTAGCCGCCCAGGCCTGCAGGAACAGCGCCGGCCCGGCGCTCAAGCGGCGCACACCGGCCTGGCGCAACGGGTCGGCCGGCGCCATGCCGGGCAACGCCATCAGGTTCAGTGGCAGCGCGACCTGTGCAGCAACGTCTGCCACCTCGGCCAGCGCCTTCAATCCAGGAACAAATCCCCCATCCGCACCTGCCTGCGCATAGGCCTGCAGGCGCTGCACGCTCAGCGCCACGGCCTGTGCGCCCTCGGCGAAGCCGCGCAGATACACATCGGTCCGCGCGTTGATGAACAACGGACGCCCCGCCAGTGTGCAGCGCACCGCCGCGATCTTCGCCGCCAACAGTTCGACGCTGCCCTCGCCATCCTCGATGTTGATGCCCACCACGCCCAGATCAGCCAGGCGAAGCACGCGCGCGGCCACCTGCTGCGGATCGTCGCTGTAGCCGTTCTCGATATCCACGGTGAGCGGCAGCGTCGTCACCCTCAGAATCTGCCGCACGCGCTTAAGCAGCGCGTCCTCCGGCAACACGCACGCATCAGCATGGCCGCAGGACCAGGCCATGGCCGCGCTGGAAGTGCCCAGTGCCTGCGCACCGCAATCCTCGGCCAGGCGCGCGCTGCCTGCGTCCCACACCGTGGGCAGCACCAGCAGGTCAGCGCCGCGGTGCAGGCTTTCAAAACGATGATGACGATCAATCATGGGAACTCCGTGTCTGCGAGGCGCGCAGTCTGCGGGCACGCGCGGCCGGCCGCTCGCCATGTTCAGACACCAATACCTGCGGCGATCACTTGAGTCGCCCCGGGCAGACGCGGTTCAATGCCGCTCCCCTGCAAGGACGCCACCATGAGCCAACGCCCCGAACGGATCGCCATCGACCCGGATGACCATTACGCCGACTGCATCGGCCGCACGGAAGATGGACGGCAGTTCATCCTGACCACACCGTTCGAACCGGCCACGCGCCACCAGCCAGGCTGCGAATACATCGCGCTGTACCTGTTCGACGCCGACGGCGCCCTGCTGGATGCGCAGATCGATTCGCTGGGCCCGCGCGATCAGGTGGATGCACAACAGCACCGCGCGATCCGCCAGGCGCGCCTGCACGATCTGGGGGCCATCGAGCATCGGCGCGTGCAGGTCGCTCCGTTTGCGGTGGAACAGTTCGGTACGACCTTCGGCCTGGTCGCACGCGCACCGGAAGACGAGGAGGATCTGTGGGCAGTGGAAATGCAGCCCGGCAACTACATGGCGTTCTTCGAGCCCTGGGACAGCGGCGTGTATGACACCTGAGCTGCGCGCCTACCGGCTGAGCGATGCCAACGCCTGCCTGGCACTGTTCGATGGCAATACACCGGCGTTCTTCGCACCCGCCGAGCGCACGGATTTCAACGGATTCCTGCGCGACCACGCGCTCGCGCACGCCTTCCAGGTCGTCGAAGTCGATGGCCTCGTCGTCGCCTGCGGCGGATTGTCACGGCATGCCGATGGCAGTGCCGGCTTCTGCTGGGGCATGGTCGCGCGGGAGCATCAAGGCCGGGGCCTGGGGCGCATGCTGGCCCACGCGCGGCTGCGCCAGGCACAGGCCGACGAACGCGTGCATCGCGTGGTGCTGAGCACCAGCCAGCACACCCAGGGGTTCTACGCGGCCCTGGGCTTCCATGTGGTCCGGGAAACCGTGGACGGACACGGGCCCGGACTGCATGCCGTCGAAATGGAACTGCACCTTGTGCGCGATCCCTGCACGCACAACCCGCTCTAACGACGCGGCAGCACCCGGCCCAACCCGGCGAACACGAACACCGCACCGATCAGGCCAATCAGCACGGTCACGCCCCACAACGCAGCGGGCGTGTCCACCACCGGATCACGCGCCGGCGCCTCGGGCAGGTACAGCACGCGCACCGGCTGTGCCGGCGCATAGCCGAAGATCAGCCCGTTCTGCGCATACGACACGCGCTGCCCTGCCGGTGTCTGGAATACCACCTGCGGGTGCGAGCCGCCGGCATTGAGATGATCCACCCAGCCCTGGACCGGCTGTGCCCGGTCCAGGAACTGCAGGCGATCGGCCAGGGTCCAGCCGGCAATGGCCAGCATCGCCATGCCCATCAGGGTAAACAACAGCCCTTTGGCCACGCGGTCAGCGCGGGATGTGCTTGCAGAGGTCATTGCGGCGTTGCGTCCTTGCGTCGGCCCGCGGCGCGGCACGGTGGGGCCGCAAAGTGTAGCGACCTGTCAGCTGCTGGACAGCTTCATCAGCACCAGCCCGCTGACGATCAGCACCGCCGCGCCGATGCGCATCGCACTGAGCTGCTCGCCCAGGAACACGATGCCCACCACGAACGCACCCACCGCGCCGATGCCGGTCCAGATGGTGTAAGCGGTGCCCAGCGGCAGGTTGCGCATGGCCAGGGCCAGCAGCCAGAAGCTGGCGATCATGCCGACCACGGTGATGATGGACGGAACGGGCTTGCTGAAGCCCTCGGACTGCTTCATCGCAACGGCCCAGACGATTTCCAGCAGGCCAGCGAACAACAATTGGATCCAGGCCATTACGGCCCTCCTTTTGGCAGGGCCAGGCCGTCCTGGTCATTCATTCCCGATGTGGGGGAGGCCGTTCCTCCTGTCGGGCATTCTAGCAACGCGGCTGCGCCGGGGCCGCTGCAGGTGGTGCCGGGTTACAGCCGATTCAGTGCGCGGCGCTGGCACAAGCGGCCGCGCCTGCGCTAGAATGCGCGCCTGCCATCGGCCCAGTCGATGTGCAGTCCGGCTGTGGTCTTCGGCGCGCTGCGCGCCACTTCCCCTGTTCCGTGAACCGGCCACCCTTGGGCGGCCAACGTCTCTATGGTGGCCCCGTCGGCCCCTCGCGACGCTAGGTCGAAAATCCCGCCAGGGCCGGAAGGCAGCAACGGTATCGATCGACGCGGGCGCCGAGGTCAGCCGGCGGGGCCACCGCCTTTTCAGGCCGTGCCTCGTTCCCCGTAGATACCAAGCATGGCTGGCGCCGCATCGGCGGGTCAGAGCCCTTTGCTGCGCAAAGGGATCCGACCCCATCCCACATCACGTCACGGCGGGTCCTGCGCCAGCACGTTCGGCGCGGTGGGCACTGCCAGTGGCACGCACTGCCCGGGCTGGGCCACGCGATGCCCGCGCGCGGCCAGGGCCTGGCCATCGGCCGCGCTGGCGTAGTGATAGAGCATCATCCGCGCCTGCAGTTCGGCGCTGTACTCACGCTCCAGATCGTCCACGCCGGTGTGGGACGGATTGCCGTGCAGGCCGCAGTCGTGGGCGATCAGTTCGTTGTCGTTGGCAAAGCGCGCCAGCATTTCCGGAATCGGCCGGGTATCGCCACTCCACACCAGCGCCCCCTGCAGACGCAGGCCATAGGCGGTTTCCGGCCAGTGGTGGCGTACCGGGAAGACTTCCAGGCGCACGCCTTCATGCCAGAACGCATCGCCCACCACGATCAGCTGGAAGGCATCCCAGAAGTTGGCGCCGCCTTCGGCCAGCACGTTCGGGTAGTCACCGATGCGCTTGTGCAGCAGCGGCACCACCGTGGCCGGCACATACAGGCGCACCTTGCCGCGCCGCTGCGCACTGAAGAAGGTATCCACGAACAGCCGCTCGAAGCCGGCCACGTGGTCCAGGTGTACATGGGTGACGAACAGCGCCTGCGGCAGGTGCCCGTAGTGCGCCTTGAACGCGGTCAGCCCCTCGCCGCCACAATCGATGGTCAGCCACGGGCGGCCATCGCATTCAATCACCGACATGGGCGAACCCAGCTCGACCGCCGACGCATTGCCGACGCCGAGGAAACGCAACGACCAGTCCATCAGGTGCCCCGGTTCCAGGCCATGTCGTAGGCACGGCGCAGCCGCGCGTAATCCTTCTGCACGTCTTCCACGCTGCGCTCGCCGCGCAGCTTCAGCAGCGAACGCAGCAGGCGCTTCAGGTTGCGCTCGCGCCAGGCGGTGGCAGGAATACGGATGACCCCACGGTCGAAATCGATCAGCCAGCCATGGCCGTTGCCATCGAACAGGATGTTGTGGGCGTTGAGATCAGCATGGTCCAGCCCGGCGCGGTGGAAGCGCGCGATCAGACGGCCGGCCTCTTCCCAGGGGGCACCGCGGCCGGCCACCAGTGCACGGTCGGCCAGCGAGCGCACGCCCTCGATGCGCTCCATCAGGATGGCCGCGCGGTAGCGCAGGCCCTCGCGCATGTAGAAGGCGGCGATCGGCCGGGGCACCGGCAGCTTCTGCGCACGCAACGCGCGCATCAGCCGGAATTCGGCAAAGCTGCGGGTCCGGTCCGAGCCGCGCCAGATGTACTGGTCGTGGCTGAGCTTGGCTGCCAGGCCGCCGCGCAGGTAGTGGCGCAGCACCCCGGGGCCGAAGGAGGCATCGACGAACCAGGCGCTGCCGCGGCCGCCCTCGCCCACCGGCCGGGCCTTGTTTCCCCAGTACTGGGGCGAGAACAGACCCGCCTCGGCTTGCCGCAGCCGCTCGCGGTCGAACAGAATGGCCCCGATGCCGCGACCCTCGCGGCATGGCGTCAGCGCTTCATTGGCGTCAAATGCGACCATTCCTTTGAGTCTAACAACACATGGCATCAGCGTCCTCATCCTTGTGCCTCCTTCGCCTGTCTGCCCTGGGCGATGTCACCCATGTCGTGCCGCTGGTGCGTACCCTGCAGGCCGCGCGCCCGGATACGCCGATCCACTGGATCATCGACAAGGTCGGCCACAAGCTGCTGGACGGCCTGCCCGGCGTGGTCTTCCATGCCTATGACAAGAAGACCGGCATGGCCGGGGTGAAGGCACTGCGCCATCAGTTGCCGCCCGGGCGCTTCGAGGCGCTGCTGCAGATGCAGGTGGCCTTCCGCGCGAACCTGCTGTCGGCCTTCATTCCGGCCGAGCGCCGCATCGGCTACGACCGCAGCCGCTCCAAGGATCTGCACGGGCTGTTCATCAACGAACGCATCCCCGACCGCCCCGGCATCCATGTGCTCGATGCCATCGGCAGCTTCTGCGAGCCGCTGGGCCTGCGCCAGGACACGGTCAGCTGGGACCTGGCCGTGCCGCCGGCCGCCTTTGACTGGGCCGCGGCGCAATGGGAGGACGATGGCCGCCCGGTGCTGATGATCTCGCCGTGCTCCAGCCACGTGCGCCGCAACTGGTATGCCGACCGCTACGCCGCCGTGGCCACCCATGCCCAGGCCCGTGGCTGGCGCGTGGTGCTGTGCGGCGGCCGCAGTGAACTGGAACGCAGCATGGCCGATGCCATCCAGGCCCAGCTGGAGACCCCGGCACTGGATCTGGTGGGCAGGGACACGCTGAAGCAGTTGCCGGCGCTGCTGTCCCGCGCCGACCTGGTGATGACCCCCGATTCGGGGCCGATGCACATCGCCAACGCCATGGGCAGCAAGGTGCTGGGCCTGCATGCGGCCAGCAACCCGCACCGCAGCGGCCCGTATTCGGACCGCCGCTACTGCGTGGACCGCTACGACGATGCCGCGCGCAAGTACCTGGGCAAGCAGGCGGTCGACCTGAAGTGGGGCACCAAGATCGAGTTCGACGATGTGATGGAACTGATCACGGTCGAGGACGGCATTGCCGCCTTCGAGCGCTACGTGGCCGACCATCGGGCTTGATTGGCGGGCCGGCGGGACCATCCACGCATGGCGTGGATCTTCGGGATTACGCGCGGGGCGCGTAATCCTGGTACGACTTCTCTTCCACGTAGACCGAGCCCAGCGCCAGGTTGATCGCCTTCTTGATGCGCGCACGCTCGTCATTGCGCAGGTAGACACTGCGCGCCAGGTCGATGAAGCCCTGGTCGAAGGACTGCGCCTTTTCCTTCAGGCGGATATCGTCCTCGATGTCCCACAGCTGCTCGTTCACCGCCTTCAGCTCGGCCCGCAGCTTGGCAATGTCTTTCACTGCGGCCGGATGGCCCATCCAGGTGGTATCCAGCGCCGACAGCTCGCGGCGCACATTGGCCAGCTTGCCTTCGTCACTGATCCGCTCGGACTTGATCTGCAGGATCGAGATCTTGTCCAGCAGCTCGCCGAAAGACACAGGCACCAGGATTTCAGCGGTCATGGGGACGCTCCAGCAAATGATGCGCACATGGTAACCCGCAGCGAAGATGCTGTTCCCGCGTGACAGCAACCCGATGTCGCGTCGGGTGGAACAAGCCCCTCTGTTGAGGGGCTGCCCCGACAGAAGCGGGCAGAGGCAGGCAAAGGGAGGGCCCATGCGTTGCGCAGCAACGCATGGGGCGAAGCGCGCAAAGCGCGTTTCGCATCCCGCGCCAGATTAAAAAAAACGGGCTGCCCTAAGGCAGCCCGTTTTTTTTAATCTGGCGGAGAGGGGGGGATTCGAACCCCCGAGGCGCTATAAACGCCTGCCTGATTTCGAGTCAGGTACATTCAACCGCTCTGCCACCTCTCCAGATGGTCCCCGGCGAACCGGGGACGCGAATAATACGAGGAAGCGAGGCAGACCACAAGCCATTGCCGCACATCCGATGAAATATTTCTGACTGCATGCCTTGCCGGATGTCCGCTTGGCCGTGATGATGCCGTTCTCCCCGGCATCACCCTTCCCCAGCCCCCACCATGATCGAATTCGGACACCTCACCCACCCCGGCCTGCGCCGGGAGCTCAACGAAGACACCTATTACGGTGATGGCGAGCTGTCGCTGTGGCTGGTGGCCGACGGCATGGGCGGGCATGCCTGCGGCGAGGTGGCCAGCGCGCTGGCGCGCGAGACCATCGTGCGCGAGATCCGCCGCGGCGCGCCGCTGGCCCAAGCCATCCGCACCGCCGACGAGGAGATCATCCGTGCCTCGCGCCGCCGCAACGACACCTTGCCGATGGGAACCACCGTGGTCGCCGCGCGTGTGCAGGGCAACCGCTATGAGGTGGCCTGGGTGGGCGACAGCCGGGCCTACCTGTGGCGCGACGGGCAGCTGGCCCAGCTCAGCCAGGACCACAGCGTGGTGCAGGAACTGGTGGCGCAGGGCAACCTGACCGCCGAACAGGCCCGCGCCCACCCGCACCGCAACGTGGTGACCCAGGCGCTGGGGGTCACCGACCCGACCCACCTGAACGTGGCCACCACCAGTGGTGAACTGCGCCCGGGCATGCAGCTGCTGCTGTGCAGCGACGGCCTGACCGAGGAAGTGGACGACCGCGGCATTGCCCGCACCCTGGCCTACGACGACGCCAGCGCCCAGGAATGCGTGGACACCCTGGTCGCCGCCGCCCTCGACGGCGGCGGTTCGGACAACATCACCGTAATCCTGGTGCGCTGCCACTGATCCTGACGCACGCACGCTGCATCTGGGGGAGAGCCCCCTGAGTCAGAGGGCGGACGCGAAGCGGCGGGGGTATGGGTGATGATGAGACGGGGCCCACGATTTGCAGCGCAAATTGTGGGGCGTCAGCGCGAATGCGCTGGCGCGTCATCGGACAACATCACCGTAATCCTGGTGCGCTGCCACTGATAGCCACGCATGGCGTGGCTCTACTGTAGATCCACGCCATGCGTGGATAGGGTGGTAGCGCCGGGCCATGCCCGGCGGCGGCCACCACCGCCTACGCGCTCGCCGCTTCTTCCACCTTCGGGCCATCCCACAACGCGTGGCCGGCCTTCTTGCGCAGGCGCTCCAGGCGGGCGGCATGGGCTTCCTGCTCGGACGGCGTGGCCACCACGCGCGGGCGCGGCAGCAGCGCACTGGTATCGAACGCCTGCAGCGCCGCCCCCGCCCCGCCGCCCTCGTCGTCCAGACCGAAGCCGATCTCTTCCTGGCCCGAGGTCAGCGCGATGTACACATCGCCCAGGATCTGCGCATCGAGCAGCGCGCCGTGCAGCGCGCGGTGCGAGTTGTCCACGCCCAGGCGCTTGCACAGGGCATCAAGCGAATTGCGCTGGCCCGGGAACCGCTCGCGCGCCAGCACCAGGGTGTCGACCACGGTGCAGTGGTCGGTGATCCTGCCGTACTGCGGACCCAGCAGCGACAGTTCGTTGTCCAGGAAGCCCAGGTCGAACGCCGCGTTGTGGATGATCAGTTCGGCGCCCTTGATGAAGGCCAGGAACTCATCGGCCACCTCGGCGAAGGCGGGCTTGTCGTCCAGGAACTCCAGGGTCAGCCCGGTCACTTCCTGCGCGCCCTGCTCGAAATCGCAGTCGGGCTTCAGGTACTGGTGGTAGTTGTTGCCGGACGGGCGGCGCTTGAACAGCTCCACGCAGCCGATTTCGACGACGCGGTTGCCCTTCTTCCACTCCAGGCCGGTGGTTTCGGTATCGAGAATGATCTGACGCATGGGCTCAGTTTACCGGGCTGCCGTCGCGGATCTGGGTCGCGGCATTGCGCGCCAGGGTATCCACGCGCTCGTTGTCCGGGTCACCGGAATGGCCCTTCACCCAGCGCCAGTCGATCTGGTGGCGCAGGGTGGCCGCATGCAGGCGCTCCCACAGCTCGCGGTTCTTCACCGGGTCGCCGCCGGCGGTCTTCCAGTTCTTGCGGATCCACCCCGCCATCCACTGGGTCAGGCCCTGGCGCACGTACTGCGAATCGGTGAACAGCACGATGTTGCACGGCTCGGTCAGGGTTTCCAGCGCACAGATGGCCGCCATCAGCTCCATCCGGTTGTTGGTGGTGTGCGCTTCGCCGCCACTGAGTTCACGCTCGTGCCCCTTGTAGCGCAGCAGCGCGGCCCAGCCGCCGGGACCAGGATTGCCCAGGCAGGAACCGTCGGTGTGGATTTCAATGGTTTTCAATACAACTCCAGATCAGGTGGCTACGGTGCCGTGCCAGCGCACCGGCAGCGGGGTCGGCCCTGGCAGGGCCAGCGTACGTTTTTGGGCATGGAACAGGCAGGCCGCCCGCAGCGGCGCCCAGCCGGGGCGCGCGCGGCTGCCCGGCCCCTGCCACAGCGGCCCCAGGTAGCGTGTCTGCCCACAGTCCAGCCCGTGCCGGTCCAGCAACTGGCGCAGGCGCTGCGGGGTGCGCACCACCAGGCCGTGCTGGCGCCAGCGCGCCCGGTAGGGGCTGAACGGGTTGAGGCTGGTCAGCCACAGGTGCCCGCCGGGCATCAGCACCCGCTCACATTCGTCCAGCAGGGCATCGGCGTCGGCGGCAGTCACGTGCTGCAGCACGATGGCGTTCACGCTCTCGTTGGCCAGCGGCAACGGCAGCGCGCAGCGGGTATCACCGGCGTAGCCCTGGCCGGTGCGGTACAGGCGCAGGCCACGCCCGGCGGCCTGCGCGTCCTGCAGCCAGGCCGGGCTGGGCGCGATCCACAACCAGGGTTGCACCGGCAGCGCGGCCAGCTGCGGCAGCAGCAGCTGCCGTTCCAGCACGCGCAGCGGCTGCGCCGGCTCGCTGTCGAACCAGGGCACCAGGCTCGCTTGACGGTGGCTCTGCAGCAGGGGCATGGTCCAATTCTATGCGACTGACTGCCCTGCCCGCATTTGCGGATAACTACATCTGGATGTTGACGGCCGACGACGGCGCCGCGGTCGTGATCGACCCTGGCGATGCCGCGCCGGTACTGGCGCTGGCCGACCAGGGCCTGCGCGTGGACACCATCCTGCTCACCCACCACCACGACGATCACATCGGCGGCGTGCCCGCGCTGCAGGCGCGTTTTCCCGTCGTGCGGGTGGTGGCCCCGGAGGAAGAACGCATTCCCACGGCCACCGAGCGGGTGGGCGAAGGTGAACGCGTTCAGGCACTGGGGCAGATGTTCCACGTACTATCCGTGCCCGGGCACACCCGCAGCCACATCGCGTTTCACACCGCTGAACAGCTTTTCAGTGGCGATTCGTTGTTCAGCCTGGGCTGTGGACGCCTGTTCGAAGGTACGCCGTCCCAGCTGCTGGCATCAATGCGCAGGCTGGGTGCCCTGCCCGCGCAACTGCTGTTGTGTTGCGCTCACGAGTACACCGTGTCAAATGCCGTCTTCGCGCGGCATGTCGACCCCGCCAACGCTGCGTTGCTGCAGCGCCAAGAGGAGGCTTTGGCCATGCGCCGCGATGACCGTTCCACCCTGCCGGTAACCCTGGCCAACGAGCTCGACTGCAATCCGTTCCTGCGTACACATACCGCGCCAATCCGCGCGGCGGTGTCGGCGCACCTGGGGCGCGAGGTCGTGGACGACGTCGACGTCATGGCCGGTCTCCGGCACTGGAAAGACGGCTTCCGCGCATGATGCGCCGAAGTCTGACGCTGGCCCTGGGGCTTGCCCTGGGGTTGGCCGGGAACGCGGGCGCGCAGTCGCTGGGCGCCGGCATCAGCCAGAACCTGACCGCCGCTGCCGCGGTACCGCTGGACCCGACGGCCCTGCCGGGGGCCAGCGTGCGCAACGGCCAGGACATCTTCACCAGCTTCCGCGACGGCCTGGCCGAGCCCACCTGCGACGCCGAGGCCACCAGCCCGCGCTGGCAGAAGCAGTTCGCCCACGCCCCCTCGCGCCTGGCCAACCAGGACGATGACGCCCTGGTGCTGTTCGGCTATGTAGTCGAAGAACTGCGCAAGGCCAACCTGCCCACCGAATTCGCGCTGATCCCGTTCGTGGAAAGCGGCTACCGCCCCAATGCCCGCAACGGCAGCGGCCCCACCGGCCTGTGGCAGTTCATCGCCACCACCGCGCGCAACCATCGCGTGCCGATGTCCAACGGCTACGACGGCCGCCTGTCGGCGGTGGAATCGACCCAGGCGGCGGTGCGCTACCTGAAGACCCTGCACGGCATGTTCGGCGGCGACTGGCGCCTGGCCACCATGGCCTACAACGCCGGCGAGTACCGGGTGCTGCAGTCGATGCGCAAGGCCGGCATGAACGCACAGAATGCCAAGCCCGCCGCCCTGCCCGGTCTGTCGCCGGTCACCCATGCGTATGTGGAAAAGCTGCATGCGCTGGCCTGCGTTCTGGAAAACGTGGAAGACCAGCCCGGCGTGATGGCCTCACTGGACCGCACCGTGCCGGTGCTGAAGGACCACACGCTGCCGGCCGGCACCACGGTGCAGCAGTGGGCCGCGCAGCGGTCGCTGGACCCGGCCCGTATCGCCCGCCTGAACCCGGGTCTGGCCGCAGGCAAGCGCCCGAGCGGCAACGCCCGGGTGCTGGCGCCGGTTTCGGCCGCCAATGCCAGTGTGCTGGACGCCGCGGCCGCCGTGGCCGCTACGGCGGCCGCTGAAGCCCCCATCGCCGCCCCTGCGCCGCAGGTGGCCCGTACCGTGGCCAGCGCCGCCGACCGCCCGCGCAGCCGCCGCCACACCGTACGCAACGGCGAATCGGCCTGGACCATCGCCCGCCGCTACGGCATGCCGGTGAAGGCACTGCTGTCGTTGAACGGCCTGAGCGGCAGCAGCGTGCTGAAGCCCGGCGCCGTACTGCGCGTGGAAGACTGACCAGCACCCGGTAGAGTCGAGCGTTGCTCGACTGCGCGCCCCGGTAGAGTCGAGCGTTGCTCGACTGCACGCCCCGGTAGAGTCGAGCGTTGCTCGACTGCACTTCAGTCGAGCATGGCTCGACTCTACACATAGTGGCTTCAGTCGAGCATGGCTCGACGCTGCACGTACCAGTCGAGCAAGCTCGACTCTACGAAGCCTGCCCCCCGCGGCACACGACAAAAAAAGGCCCGGCATTGCCGGGCCTTTTCGTTCTGCGCGCCGCCCCGGGTTACAGGTTGGCTTCGGTGGTCTGCACCACGAACTTCTTGCGCATGGCTTCCACGAAGGCCTTGGCCGCAGCGGCGCCATCGATCTGGGCCAACTGGTCCTTCAGCTGCTTCTGCTGCTCGGCGGTCACTTCCTTCACGTCACCCGGGGTGACCTTGTCCACCACGAACACCAGCGCGTGGCCATTCACGTCAATCTTGCCGTAGCTCGGCTTGCCCTCGGTCGGCACCGGCGCGCTGAAGATTGCGCGGTGGATGTCCGGGGTCGGCACCGGCTGGCTGCGCGGCAGGCCCGGCATCGGGCTGACCTGCAGCTTCTCGCTGGCGGCCAGCGACTGCAGGCTGGCGCCGCCCTTCAGCTTGGCCAGCAGGGCATCGGCGGCCTTGTCGCTGACCTGGCGCTGGCGGTCGGCACGGATGGCGGCAATCACCTGCTCGCGGGCCTTGTCCAGCGGCAGTGCCTGTTCCGGGGTGTGCGCGGCCACACGGATCACCACGCTGTGGTTGCTGCTGCCGCCCACGGCGATCGGATCGCTGGAGGTGCCGTCCTGCACGCGCACGTCGGAGAACGCATCGCGCAGCACGGCCGGGTCGGCCACCACGCCACTGGCGGTAGCGCGGGTGATCACGCCGGTGGTCTGCAGCGGCAGGCCCACTTCCTTGGCGGCGGCGGCCAGATCGCTCGGGCTCTTGTTGATGGCATCGACCAGGCGGCTGGCCAGTTCGTTGAAACCGCGCTCGCCATCGGCCTTCAGCTGCTCGGCGGCCAGGGTGTCACGCACTTCCTCGAACGACTTGCCTTCGCCACCGCGCACCGCGGCGACCTTGATGACGTGGTAGCCGAAATCGGTCTTCACCGGGCCGACGATCTCGCCAGCCTTGGCGGCGAACAGGGCATCTTCGAACGGCTTCACCATCGCGCCGCGTTCCACCCAGCCCAGGTCACCGCCCTGGTCCTTGGAACCGGGGTCCTGCGAATTGGCCTTGGCCAGCGCGGCGAAGTCAGCGCCACCCTTGGCTTCGGCGGCCAGCTTGGCGGCCTTGGCTTCGGCACCGTCGCCGGTCAGCAGGATGTGCGCGGCCTGGCGCTGTTCCGGCGCCACGAACTTGGCCTTCTCTTCTTCATAGCGCTTGCGCAGGGCAGCTTCGTCGGCTGCGGCCGGGGCCGGCAGGTTGGCGCCATTCACTTCGACGAACTCCAGCGAGACCGATTCGGCCTGGCGGAAATCATTGCCGTGGCTGTCGTACCACTGCTTGATCTGCGCGTCGGTCACCGGCGCGGTATCAGCCGGCACTTCCGGCAGACCCACCAGCTGCACGTCGCGGGTTTCACCCAGCAGCTTCAGCAGGCGCTCGGTCTCGGCCTGGGTAACGAAGCCCGAATTCTGCAGGCCCGACGGAATGACCGACTGCTGCAGGCTGTCACGCACCAGTTCCTGGAACTGGGTGGGCGTGCGCGGCGGGTTGCCGGTCTGCAGGGCCAGGCGGTAGTTGGCTTCGCTGAACTTGCCATCCTGGCCCAGGAAGGCCGGGATGGTCATGATGTACTCGCGCACCGCGCCGTCGCCAATGACGACACCGGCCTGTTCACCGACCAGGCGAACGACCTGCTCGTCCACCAGCTGATCGAGCACGGCCAGCTTGTTCTCGGTGCTTTCAAACGCACGCGGGTCGAAGTCTTCACCCTGCTGCTGGCGGGCGCGCATGCGCTCCTGCTCGAAGCGGGTGCGGAAATCCTGCGAACTGATCTCGTGGTGCTGCCACAGCATGCGCACCGGCCACCACGACGGCGCCGAGCGCCACCAGGTCGGCGGTGCCGAAACCTTGGCCACGTTCTGCGCGCCGACACCACCGAGGTAGCTGTTGTCGATCACGAACAGGAACGGAATCATCAGCAGCCCCAGGATCACAGTGACGATCCAGCCTGAGGTCTTGTCGCGGAGTTTCTGCAGCATGGTGAGGAATCACATGGCCTGATTGGCGAGCCCGGCAGTGTAACCCGCTTCGCCGCAGGCACCAAAAACGGCCGCAAGGCAGGCGGCACAAGCCTCTGCGGCAGGTCGCCAGGCACCCGGCATGGCTGCCGCAGCCGTCATTGCGCATACTGGCCGCCCCGGCAGGCATGCGACCTGCGTTCGGCCCGCGGCAAGGGCGGAGGAAACCACGCCCATGCGCATCCTGGTCACCGGCGCGTCCGGCTTCATCGGCGGCGCCCTGCTGCGCCGCCTGGCCGCGCTGCCGCAGGTACAGGCGCTGGGCGTCGGCCGCCGCCCGCTGGACCGGACAGACTACGTGCAGGCGGACCTGCGGCAGCCGCTGCATCTGCCGTTCCGGCCCGACGTGGTGGTGCATGCGGCGGCCCTGGCAGCGCCCTGGGCCAGCGCGACCCAGTACCGGCAGCAAAACGTGGACGCCACCGCGCAGGTCATCGCGTTCTGCCAGGCCAACGGGCTGCCGCGCCTGCTGCACCTGTCCACCACGGCCGTGTTCTACCGCGCCACGCACCAGTACGACCTGGACGAAGACAGCCCGATCGGCCCGGCCTTCCTGAACGACTACGCGCGCAGCAAGGCGGCAGCCGAGGCGCTGGTATCGGCCTATCCGGGGCCGCACTGCATCCTGCGCCCACGCGCGGTGTTCGGCCCCGGCGACACCCTGCTGATGCCGCGCCTGCTGCACGCCGCCCGTCGCGGGGCGCTGCCACGGCTGGTCAGCGCCGGCGGCCCACCGCTGATCGACCTGATCCACATCGACACCCTGGTGGAGTACCTGCTGCGGGCCATCCAGGCACCCCGGCTGGCCCCGGCCTACAACCTCACCAACGCCCAGCCGGTGGATCTGCAGGCCCTGCTGCAGCGCCTGCTGGCCGCGTTGGAGCTGCCACCGCTGGGCCGCCGCCTGCCCACCGGTCTGGCCTTGGCCGGCGCCGGCGCGCTGGAAGGTGTCTGGCGCCTGCTGCGCCTGCACGGCGAGCCGCCCATCACCCACTTCGGCGTGGCCGCATTCGCCTATTCCAAGACCTTCAACCCGCAGCGCATGCTGGCCGATCTGGGCCCGCCCCTGCTGGGCATGGAGACCGCCATCGAACGCCTGATCCACGAGCAGCGTGCGCAATGAACACCATGACTCTCGCCAGCGCCGCGGTCGCACTGGCGTACCTGCTGCTGCTCGCCCTGAAGGCAATGGGGGCGATGCGCGTGCTGCGGCAACGACCGCCCAGCACCCACAGCCGCTTCGACGGCCGGGGAGTGGCAATCCTGCAACCGATCCTGGGCGGTGACCCACTGCTGGCCCAGGTGCTGGCGGCAAACCTGCAGGCGCTGCCCGGCGCGCATTTCCACTGGCTGCTGGATGAAGCCGATGCGCTGGGGCGGGCGGCGGCGGCGCAGCTGTGTGCGCAGTACCCCGACCACCCCATCACCTGCCTGCTGCACCCCGCGGCCCCGCAGGGCATCAATCCCAAGACCTTCAAACTCGATGGCGTATTGACGCGCGTGCAGGAGCCGGTCGTGCTGGTGCTGGACGACGATGCGCGGCTGTCCGCAGCGGCGCTGGCACAGATTCTGGATGAGCTGCCGCACGCCGATCTGGTCACCGCCCTGCCCTGCTACCGCGACGACGCCCGGTTCGGCTCGCGATTGATGGCGCAGTTCGTCAACAACAACACCACGCTGACCTATCTGGGCCTGCTGCCGTGGTTGGCGCCGCTGTCGATCAATGGCATGTGCTACGCACTGCAGACCGCGCGCCTGCGCGAACTGGGCGGCTTCGCGCCGCTGCGGCACATGCTGGCCGACGATCTGGCGCTGGCACGTGCCCTGCGCGACCAGGGCGCCCGCCTGCACCAGTCCACTGCCTGCGTGGAAGTGCAGACGCATGTGCCGACGCTGCAGCGCTACCGGCAGCAGATGCACCGCTGGATGCTGTTTGCGCTGCTGTTGCTGCGCGATGAATCGCGCCCGGTACGCGCCTTGATCGGGCTGCTGCACGGCCTGCCGCCGCTGCTGCTGTGGGCGCTGCTGCTGGCGGCGTGGCCACCGCTGGGGGCACCGGCCCTGATCGCGGCCGCCGTGCTGCTGCTGCGTGCGGCGGTACTGATGCGACTGCAGCGGCGCGCCAGTGGGCGTGTGCGCCATCGCCCCGTGCTGTCGGTGCTGGCCGAACTGCTGCAACCCCTGCACCTGCTGCACGCGACCTGCGTGCGGCGCATCCGCTGGCGCACCCATCTCTATCATGTGCGCGCCAATGACCGCTTCCACGATGCCTGAATCCGCCGCGCCGCCCATCCACCTGCAGATCGCCTTCCTGTGCGGGCAGAGTGATCCGGCGCGCTGCGCGCTCAGTCCGGCTCAAGTGCAGTTCGGCCAAGCGCTGCTGGCACCTGGCCGACGCTTGCATCCCTGCAACTTCCCCTACGACACGCAGACAGCGCCGTTCCGCCGCGTGTCCTTGCTATCGGCCAGCTGGCACAACAGCCGCCAGTACCTGCGCTCACGCCAGCCAGCCTTCGCCCGCCGCCATGACGCGGCGGTGACCGACCTGCTGCACGCGGCGCCACACACGCTGTTGCTGGCCGGCAGCTGCGGGCTGGAACTGCTGGCCAACCTGCAGTTGCCGGCCGCACTGTCACAGCGGTTCAGCGTATTGGCCTATGGCCCTGTGGCGCGACACGCCCCGGCGGCCGCACGCCTGCAGGTGCTGGTGGGGCGACAGGACTGGATCTCCCGAGCCGGCTGGCGCGGCGCGCGGCACTGGGTGCGCAGCGGCCACATGGATTACCTGCAACAGGCGCCGGTACTGGCGCAGGCGCACGCGTTGATCGCGCGCATCGAGCAGGCGTTGCCATGAAGATCGAGCTGCTGGCACCGCCCTACAGCGGTCACCTGCATCCGCTGCTGGCCATCGCCCGGCAACTGCAGGCGCGGCACCAGGTAACGGTGCTGAGTACGCCCGGCGCGCAAGCGGCGATTGCCGCCAGTGGGCTGCGCGGCGATGTGCTGCTGTCGGCCGCGCACGAAGCGGCGCTGTGGCAGATCGCCAATCCCGGCGTGGCGGTGAAGGCCAACCCACTGCGCATGCACGCGCAGCTGCGCCAGGCCCTGCAGTTGATGGCGCAGATGCGGCACGCGCTGCAGCAGCGCTGGGCCGAGCAGCGGCCGGACCTGGTCATCGTTGACTTCACCCTGCCGCCGGCCGGCCTGCTGGCTGCCGAACTCGGCATCCGCTGGTGGACCAGCCTGCCCTCGCCGTGCGTGCTGGACTGCGCCGATGGGCCACCGCCCTACCTGGGCGGCATGTCGCCGCCGCGCACGGTGTGGCAGCGCATGCAGCAGGCGGCGGGGCGGCAGATGATCCGCCTGTTCAAGCGCGGCGTGCATGCCTGGCAGCGCCCAGCGATGCGCCGCCTGGGCGTGCCTGCCATTTACCGCCGCGATGGCAGTGAACAGGTTTACTCCGATGAATGCATCCTGGCCCTGGGCGTGCCGGAACTGGAGTTTCCGCGGCGTTGGCCGGCGGCGCTGCAGTTCATTGGGCCGATGCTGCATACCCCGCACAGCGAGCACGCAGCGCCGCCGTTCGTGGACGGCGCGCGACACCTGCTGGTGACCGCAGGCACGCATCAGGACTGGGTCAAGCCTCGGCTGGCCGATGCTGCCGCCGCGCTGGCGCGGCAGTACCCGCACTGGCAGGTGCACGTCAGCCAGGGGCACCAGCACGATCTGTCCACGCGCGCGCAGCCGCTGCCGAACCTGCACCTGCTGCCCTTCGTCGATTACGCGCGCCATCTGCCGCGCTACGAGCGGGTGCTGCACCATGGCGGCGCCGGGGTGATGTACCACGCGTTGCGCGCGGGCATTCCGGCGCTGGTGTATCCGCTGGATTACGACCAGTTCGACCATGCCGCACGCCTGCAGGCAGCCGGTGCCGGGCTGTGGCTGCGGCGGCTGGAGGATCTGCCGGCGCTGTTCGCGCAGGCATTGCAGGCCGATGCGTTTCCGGGGCTGCCCGCGCTGCAGGCGTCGGTGCAGCGGCATATGGCCGCGCAGTCGGTGCTGGACCGCGTCGCATTGCTTGAACGCTAGCGCCGGGCCCCGCCCGTCGGACGCGTGCATGCGCACAGCCCGAAAAAGCAAAATGCCCGCGGGTCCAGGACCGACGGGCATCTTCGATGACATTTCAAACTCTGCTGGCGGAGCGGACGGGACTCGAACCCGCGACCTCCGGCGTGACAGGCCAGC
>NZ_JACVUD010000089.1:0-17660 GCF_016624905.1 Stenotrophomonas sp. S49
GAACGTCGCGGTTGGGTCGGCACGCCGGGCATGGCCCGGCGCTACCGCAATGTCTGTCGCAACGCGGCACGCCGGGCATGGCCCGGCGTCACCTCAATTGTCCAGTTCCAGCACCATGCGCACCAGGCCTTCGGCGCCGTTGGGGTGCGGTACCGGCTTGAAGCCCAGCGAGGCGGCCAGCTGCTTCATCGGCTCGTTCTCGGCGGCCACATCGCCGTACAGGCGGTCCAGGTACTTGCCGCGGCCCCACTTCACCAGCTTGCGCATCAGCTGCCGGCCCAGGCCCTGGCCGATCAGGAAGCGGCTGATCAGGATCGCGTACTCGGCTTCACGGGTACCGGGAATGATCGAGGCGCGCGCCACCGCGCCCACCACGGCTTCGCCGGCCGGCAGCGATTCTGCCGCGACCAGGGTGATCTCGGTCTTGGGGTTGGGGTGGGTCAGACGCTGGGTGGTTTCCGGCGAAAGCTCGGTGACCGCCTGCAGGAAACGGTCGCGGATTTCTTCCGGCCCGAACAGGCTGAAGGCGGCCTGCAGCGGCGCGCCGTCTTCCGGGCGGATGGGGCGGATCAGCAGCTCGTGGCCGCTGGGAGCCTTGAAGATCTCATGCCAGGGCGGCATGCGGTTGCGAGTGGCCATACCGGGTGGTTCCTTGGTGGTCCATCGATTGTGGCATCACCGAGGCTGTGTTCCGTGAACAAAAGGCTCACGCACGTACAGCCTCGTGAAGATGGCAGATCGTCGCTTATTCGGCGGTCTTCAGCCAGTCCAGGCGGGTCGTGGCACCCGGTTCGCCCAGGTGCTGGCGCAGCGCCGGCAGGGCCGGGCCGACCACCCGGTCGAACTGCCAGGGGGCGTTGAGCACCAGCATGCCGCTGCCGTTGAGGCGCAGCGGGGAATCGTCCGGGCGCACCAGGAATTCGATGGTCAGGGCCGACTTCACCGGCAGGGCGGTGGCCTTGCGCAGGAAATGCAGGATGGTGCGGCGCTGCTTGATCGGGAACCAGACCGCGCAGGTGGCCTGCGGCCAGCGTGCCAGCGTTTCGGCCAGCGCGGCCAGGATCGCCTGGTACTCGGCATCCTGCGCCTCGTAGGGCGGGTCGATCAGCACCAGGCCGCGGCCGATCTTGCTGCCGTTGACCTTGGGCGGCAGCAGGGCACGCAGCTGGCCGTAGCCATCGCCGGGGTGCACGCCCACCCGGTTGTCATGGACGAACAGGGCCTTCAGCGAAGCGGCCTCGTCCTCCTGCAGTTCGCACACCGCCATGCGGTCCTGCGCGCGCATGGCCTGGGCGGTCAGCAGCGGCGAGCCGGGGTAGGTGATCATCGCCCCCACCGGGTTGTCGGCCTGCACCGCCTTCAGGTAGCGCTCCACCACTTCGGGCAGCTTGGGCTGGGCCATCAGGCGCATGACCCCGGATTCGGCTTCCAGGGTCTTGCGGCTTTCTTCGCTGGCCAGCAGGTAGCGGCCGGCGCCGCCGTGGGTGTCCAGCACGAAGAACGGGCTGTCCTTGCGCTTGAAGCTGTCGATCAGGGCCAACTGCACGATGTGCTTGAGGACATCGGCATGGTTGCCGGCATGGAAGGCGTGGCGATAGTTCATGGGCGGCAGTGTACGGGGCGGCGGCCGCAGCGGCTATGCTGCGCGCCATGACAGCGCCCGTTGCCCATGTGCTGGTGGTCGAAGACGAAGCCGCCATTGCCGAAACCGTGCTCTACGCCCTGCGCAGCGAAGGCTATGCGGCCAGCCACTGCCTGTTGGGCGGGGAAGCGCTGCAGCGCCTGCAGGACGGGGGCATCGACCTGCTGGTGCTGGACGTGGGCCTGCCCGACCTGGGCGGCTTCGAGGTCTGCCGGCGCCTGCGTGCGCTGCCCGGCGCGGTGGCGCAGCTGCCGGTGATCTTCCTGACCGCCCGCAACGACGAGCTGGACCGGGTGCTGGGCCTGGAACTGGGCGCGGACGATTACATGACCAAGCCGTTCTCGCCGCGCGAGCTGGTGGCGCGGGTACGGGCACGCCTGCGCCGGGTGCCAGCGCCCGTCATCGCCACCCCGGGCCCGGCTGAGGACGGCGGCTGGCGCGAAACCGGTGCCTTCGCGATCGATCGCGAGGGCCGGCGCATCCGTTTCCAGGGCCAGCCGCTGGAGCTGACCCGCTACGAATACGCCCTGCTGGACGCCTTGCTGCAGCGCCCCGGCGCCATCCTCAGCCGCGCCCAGCTGATGGACCGTGGCTGGGACAGCAGCGCCGACAGCGCCGACCGCACCGTCGACACCCACGTGAAGACCCTGCGCGCCAAGCTGCGCGCGGCCGGTGCCAGTGACGACCCGATCCGCACCCACCGTGGCGTGGGTTACGCCCTGCAG
The DNA here is from genome assembly GCF_016624905.1 of Stenotrophomonas sp. S49. Lineage (NCBI taxonomy): Bacteria > Pseudomonadati > Pseudomonadota > Gammaproteobacteria > Lysobacterales > Lysobacteraceae > Stenotrophomonas > Stenotrophomonas sp. S49. Next base: position 2,368 of record NZ_JACVUD010000089.1, read on the forward strand.
GTGTAGCCATGCGGCTGATGCTGAAACTGTTCCTGGGCTTCTTCCTGATCGTGGGCATCGCCGCGTTCTTCGTGATGCGCGTGTTCGTGAACGAAGTGAAGCCCGGCGTGCGCCAGGCGATGGAATCGACCCTGGTGGATGCGGCCAATGTGCTGGCCGAAATGGCCGCTGCCGACGTCAAGGCCGGCACCATCGGCAGCGGCAGCTTCACCCGCAACCTGGCCAAGGCGCGGCAGCGCGACCTGAAGGCCATGGTCTGGCGCTTTCCCAAGCGCGCGCTGGATTACCGGGTCACCATCACCGATGCCCGCGGCATCGTGATCTACGATTCGCTGGGGCGCGACGTGGGGCGCGACAATTCGCGCTGGAACGATGTCTACCGCACCCTGCGCGGTGAGTACGGCGCGCGGTCCAGCCCGGAGATTCCGGGCGAGGAAGGCAACACGGTGATGCACGTGGCCGCGCCGGTGTACGACCCGGCCGATGGCCAGACCCTGATCGGCGTGCTCAGCCTGGCCCAGCCCAACCGCAGCATTGATCCGTTCATCGCCGCCAGCCAGCGCGCCATCATCGAGCGCGGTGCGTGGCTGATCGGCCTGTCGGCGCTGGTCGGCATCCTGGTGACCGTGTGGCTGACCCGTGGCCTGGGCCAGCTCAGCCGCTACGCACGCGCGGTCACCAATGGCGAGCCGGTGCCGCCGCCACGGCGCCGCCGCGATGAGATCGGCGAACTGGGCCAGGCGCTGGAAACCATGCGCCGCAAGCTGGAAGGCAAGGCCTATGTTGAACAGTACGTGCAGTCGCTCACGCATGAAATGAAGAGCCCGCTGGCGGCGATCCGTGGCGCGGCCGAGCTGCTGCAGGAACCCATGCCCGATGCGGATCGCGCGCATTTCGCGCGCAGCATCGTCGACCAGCAGCAGCGGTTGACTGAAACCATCGACAAGCTGCTGGCGCTGGCCGAAGTGGAACAGCACGGCTGGCTGCAGACCCGTGCGCCGATCGAGGTGGCTGCCTTGCTGGATGAGGCCGCCGGCGCCGCACAGGTGGCCGCGCAGGCGTCAGGCGTACAGGTCGTGGCCCACGCCGCGGCAGGCCTGCGCGTACACGGCGACGGCTACCTGGTGCGCCAGGCCCTGCACAATCTGATCGACAACGCGGTGGCGTTCTCGCCGCCCGGTTCGGTGGTGGAATTGTCGGCACAGACCGAGGGCCAGGGCGTGCGCCTGCAGGTGGCCGACCGTGGCGCCGGTATTCCTGATTACGCGCGCGAACGCGTGTTCGAGCGCTTCTACTCGCTGGCCCGGCCCGGCAGTGGTCGCCGCAGTTCCGGATTGGGCCTGCCCTTCGTGCAGGAAGTGGCCCGTCTGCACGACGGCCGCGCTGCCCTGGCGGCACGCGACGGTGGCGGCACCCTGGCCGAACTGTGGTTGCCTGCAGGCAGCCCCGCCACGCGCCCCCGGCGCTGACTTCACACTCGCTTCAAATTCGCCACAAACCCTGCTCACCGGCGGCGTCCATCCTGCAGGCCTCTCCAACGAGGATGGACCATGAAATCCCTGAAGATGCTGCTGCGGTTCGCCATTGTGGGCGGCCTGATCCTGCTGCTGCTGATTCCCCTGATGATGATCCGCGGCGTCATCAACGAGCGCAGCGCATACCGCGATGAAGCCTATTCGCGCGTGGCCGAAAGCCGCGCCGGCACCCAGCGGCTGATCGGCCCGGTGCGGGTAGTGCCGTGGGTGGAGCGCCAGCAGGTGGAAGTGGTGGACGCGCAGGGCGTGAAGAAGACCGAGATGCAGACCACCGAAGGGCAGTGGCTGCAGGTGCCGACCACGCTGGAAGTGAACGGCGAACTGCTGCCCAGCCAGCGCTCGGTGGGGCTGTTCAAGGTGCCGGTGTACAGCTGGAATGGCCAGGTCAAGGCCAGCTTCGCCGCCGACGATTACCCGGTGAAGGCCGGCCGCAGCTACGGCCAGCCGTACGTGGCGCTGGGCGTGTCCGACGCGCGCGGTCTGGTGGGCACGCCGAACCTGCGCGTGGATGGCCAGCAGGTGCGCCTGCAGCCGGGTGTGGGTGCGGCCGATGTGCTGGGCCGTGGCCTGCATGCGCCGGTGGCCGGTTTTGCCGATGCCAGTGGCGGCACCCTGGCCGCCAGCAGCGTGGAACTGGAACTGCGCCTGGACGGCAGCCGTGCGCTGTCGGTGGTGCCGCTGGGCGACGACAACCAGATCGCCTTGCGCTCAAGCTGGCCGCACCCCTCGTTCACCGGTGCCTTCCTGCCCAACGAGCGCCGCGTCGATGGCCAGGGCTTCGATGCACGCTGGGCGGTATCGTCGCTGGCGTCCGATGCGCAGCACCAGTTGCGCAAGGGCGGCGATCTGGACGCACAGGCCGTGGCGGTTTCGCTGGTGGACCCGGTGGACAGCTACACCCAGGCCGATCGCGCGTCCAAGTATGGCGTGCTGTTCATCGTGCTCACCTTCGTCGGTTTCATTCTGTTCGAGCTGATCAAGGCGCTGCGCATCCACCCGCTGCAGTACCTGATGGTGGGTCTGGCGCTGGCGATCTTCTTCCTGCTGCTGATCAGCCTTTCCGAGCACATCGCATTCTGGCAGGCCTACCTGGTCTCGGCCGTGGCCTGCATCGGGCTGCAGGCGGTGTACCTGGCCAACGTGCTGGGGCACTGGAAGCGCGGGCTGGGCTTTGCGGCGATGCTGACGCTGCTGTACGGCGCGCTGTACGGGCTGCTGGTTTCGGAAAACAATGCGCTGCTGATGGGCTCGCTGCTGCTGTTCGCGATCCTGGCCGTGGCGATGTGGGTGACCCGCCGCGTGGACTGGTACGCGCTGGGCAGCGAGCTGAAGTAAGGAGCACACCATGGGCTGGCGCCAGGGATTGCGGCAACGGGCACAGCAGGGCATTCCCGCGCTGCTGGAAGTGGATGCACTGCTGCAGGCACATGGGGTGCTTGCGGCCCTGCCGGGGGCACGGATCGCCCCCGGCCTGGTCCGCTTCCAGCTGGCCGCGGTGACCTGCGAAGGATTGCAGCGCAAGGGGCTGGACTGGCTGGTCGGCGCGCGACAGGGACGCGGCGCGCTGGCCGGGCGGGTGCCGCGCTACCGGCCATGGAAGGCCGGCGCGGCGGCGCTGTCGGAGATCGGCATCGACGGCCTGCCGCCGGATTGGCCGGCGCATGCTGCGGTATACGGCTGCAGCAGCGTGGACCAGCGCCACTGGCTGTTGCTGCTGCCGGAGCGCGCGCAGCTGTGGCTGGGCTGGCGTGGCTAGCGGCAGGCACAATGCGCTGTCATCAGGAGAAGCAATGCCATGGACATCGTAAGTCTGAGCGAGACCCGCGACGGCTATGACATCGATACGACGGGCTGGGATGCCTACGTAGCGTTGATCGAAGCGCGGCTTCCGGCGCCGGTGAAAGCGTTCGTGGCGGCACCGTGGCGCTACGACTTCAACGATCCCCGCTGCCTGCATGACGCGCGGCTTGAACAGCTGGCGCTCAGCGAGGCAGAAGACGAGGGCGGTCGCCGCAATCAGGTCCTGATGGTGCTGCAGGGCGCATGGGGCGGGCGCATCGAACTGCGCTACGGGCAGGTGTCGCGGCTGCGGGTGGACAAGCACGGCGGGCCCTCGGAGGGATTCGGCGATCTGCTGCTGGAGGAGCTGGTGGCGATCGGCGCCGGCAGCTTCCGCCACGAACTGGTGTTCGTCGAGGGGACACTGCTGCTGGAGTTCGGCGATTTCCGCGAAACCCAGATCGATGTTCCGGTACCGGAAGCGACGGGCCCATGACCGATGGGACGGGGGGGCACCTGCCGCCACTGGCTAGACTCGAACGCTTGATGATCGAGCCGAAGGGCAGGGGTACGGCGTGTTGAAATGGGGTGTGCTGGCCGCAGCGCTGGTGATGGGCGGCAACGCAGGGGCGCAGCAGCGCGAACCGGTCGACCTGGACATGGTCAGCCGTATCCGCCAGGAGGCGTTCCACCGTTCGCAGGTGATGGATACCTTCAGTTATCTCACCGAGCGCATCGGACCGCGCTTGACCAATTCGCCGGCGATGGGCCGCGCCAATGCCTGGACCCGCGGCAAGTTCAGCGAATGGAAGCTGGACAACGTGCACGACGAAGCCTTCGATGACTTCGGCCGCGGCTGGGAGTTCACCTCGGCCAGCGTGGAAATGCTGGGCGACCGCGTGCAGCCGCTGCATGCCCTGCCCAAGGCGTGGACGCCGGGCACGAACGGGCCGGTGGAAGGCGAACTGCTGCAGGTGGAGATCAAGAAGCCGGAGGACATCGAGAAGTACCGCGGCAAGCTGCGCGGGAAGATCCTGCTGCTGGGCGAAGCGCGCGAGTACAAGCGCGGTACCGAGGCCGATTCGCACCGCCACGACGCCACATCGCTGGAAGGCCTGCAGGAATTCACCCTGCCCAAGGACGCCGCCGCCGAGCGGGCCAAGCGGGTGAAGGAATACAAGGAACGCCAGGAACTGGCGGCCAAGGTCAATGCGTTCTTCGTGGAAGAGGGCGCGCTGGCCTCGATCAGCATCAGCAGCTGGGACAACGGCATCATCCGCGTGGCCGGTGGCGGCTCGCGCAAGGCCGGCGAATCGGTGGGCATTCCCGAGCTGGCGATGATCGCCGAGCACTTCAATCCGCTGGTACGCGCGCTGGCGGCCAAGCAGAGCGTGCGCCTGCGCGTGGAGGTGGCCGCACGCTTCACCGACGAAGCCGACCAGCCCGGCTACAACACGCTGGCCGAGATCCGTGGCAGCAGCAAGGCCGATGAAGTGGTGATGATCGGCGCGCATCTGGATTCGTGGCACAGCGGCACCGGTGCGGCCGACAATGCCGCCGGCGTGGCGGTGATGATGGAGGCCATGCGCATCCTCAAGGCTACCGGCGCCAAGCCCAAGCGCACCATCCGGGTGGCGCTGTGGAGCGGCGAGGAACAGGGCCTGATCGGTTCGCAGGCCTACGTGGCCAAGCACTTCGGCCGCTTCCCCGAACCCACCGACGCAGCCCAGAAGGCATTGCCGGCCTCGCTGCGCGAGCCCACCGGCGCGCTGCAGAAGACCCGCGATTACAGCAAGTTCCAGGTGTACTTCAACATGGACAACGGTTCGGGCCGCTTCCGTGGCATCTACGCCCAGGAAAACCTGGCGGCCATGCCGATCTTCGAGGCCTGGCTGGCGCCGTTCCACGATGTGGGCGCCACCACCGTGGCCACCCGCAACACCGGCAGCACCGACCACATCAGCTTCGACCGCATCGGCCTGCCGGGCTTCCAGTTCATCCAGGACCGGCTGGACTACTTCACCAATGTCCACCACAGCCACCTGGACACCTGGGACCATGCCGAACCGGACGATCTGAAGCAGGCGGCGGCCATCGTGGCCTCGTTCGCCTACAACGCGGCGATGCGCGAGGCCTCGTTCCCGCGCAAGGCTGAACCGCAGCCCTGAGAAAGCGGGCAGGAGGGGCCGGACGCGTCCGCCTCTCCTTGCCCCTGCGGGGCTGGTGGTAAAATCGGCGGATTCCCGTTCCCCGAGCGCCCCATGATCTGCCGCACCCGCTTCGCCCCCAGCCCCACCGGTTACCTGCACATCGGCGGTGCCCGCACCGCGCTGTACTGCTGGCTGGAGGCCCGCCACCGTGGCGGCGAGTTCGTGCTGCGCATCGAAGACACCGACCGTGAACGCAGCACCCAGGGCGCGATCGACGCGATCCTGGAGGCGATGGACTGGCTGGGCCTGGACTACGACGTCGGCCCGATCTACCAGACCGACCGCGTGGCCCGTTACCTGGAAGTGGCCGAACAGCTGGTGGCCGACGGCAAGGCGTACTACGCCTACGAAACCCGCGAAGAGCTGGACGCCATGCGCGAGGCCGCCATGGCCAAGCAGGAAAAGCCGCGCTACAACGGCGCCGCGCGTGACCTGGGCCTGCCGCGCAAGGACGACCCGAACCGCGTCATCCGCTTCAAGAACCCGCTGGATGGCACGGTGGTGTTCGACGACCTGATCAAGGGCCGCATCGAGATCGCCAACAGCGAGCTGGATGACATGGTCATCTTCCGCCCGGACGGCTACCCCACCTACAACTTCGCGGTGGTGGTGGACGATTGGGACATGGGCATCAGCGAGGTCATCCGCGGCGACGACCACATCAACAACACCCCGCGCCAGATCAACCTGTACGAAGGCATCGGCGCGCCGGTGCCGAAGTTCGGCCACATGCCGATGATCCTGGACGAGCAGGGCGCCAAGCTGTCCAAGCGCACCGGTGCGGCCGACGTGATGCAGTACAAGGACGCCGGCTACCTGCCCGACGCCCTGCTGAGCTACCTGGCCCGCCTGGGCTGGTCGCATGGCGACCAGGAATTGTTCAGCCGCCAGGAGCTGATCGACCTGTTCGACGTGACCAACTGCAATTCCAAGGCCTCGCGCCTGGACATGGCCAAGCTGGGCTGGGTCAACCAGCACTTCCTGAAGACCGAAGAACCGACCAGTATCGTGCCGCACCTGGTCTACCAGCTGGAAAAGCTGGGCCTGGACGTGGCTGCCGGCCCGGCCCCGGTGGACGTGGTGATTGCCCTGCGCGAGCGCGTGCAGACCCTGAAGGAAATGGCCGAGAAGGCCGTGGTCTGGTACCAGCCGCTGACCGAGTACGACGAGGCGGCCGTGGCCAAGCACTTCAAGGCCGGCGCCGAACTGCCGCTGGGCAAGGCCCGCGAGCTGCTGGCCGCGCTGCCGGAATGGACCGCCGAGGCCGTGGGCGTGGCCCTGCACGATGCCGCCGCCGCGCTGGAAATCGGCATGGGCAAGGTCGCCCAGCCGCTGCGCGTGGCCATCACCGGCACCCAGGTCAGCCCTGACATTTCCCATACCGTGTACCTGGCCGGCCGCGAGCAGGCCTTGAAACGCATCGATGTGGCCATTACCAAGGTAGCAACGGCCTGAGCCTTGCGGCCCAGCCCCGAACCGGAGAACGCGCATGCCCGCCAAACCTGCTTCTGCCTGTACCGCCCCGCACCACCACGTCCACGACGCATCGGATTTCGTGGCGGTGGTCGAGCGTGTCTCGCGCGAGCGCGGGCTGCGCCTGACCCCGATCCGCGCCAACGTGCTGAAGCTGATTGCCGAGGCCGGCAAGCCGGTGAAGGCCTACGAGCTGCTGGAATGGGTGCGCAGCGGCAAGGGCGTGGGCGCCGACGCCCCGCCCACCGTGTACCGCGCGCTGGATTTCCTGATGGCCAATGGCTTCGTGCACAAGCTGGAATCGGTGAATGCCTTCGTGGCCTGCCACCATCCCAGCAGCGCGGCGCACTCGGTGCCCTTCCTGATCTGCAACAGCTGCCACAGCGCGGTGGAACTGGAAGACCGCGAAATCGTCACCCAGCTGGAAAAGCGCGCCAAGGAGCTGGGCTTCCAGCCGCAGGCGCAGACACTGGAAGTGCACGGCCTCTGCGCGCGCTGCGCCGGCTGACAGCCACGGGGGGTAGAGTCGACCGTTGGTCGACTATCGCGCGAAGCGCATGACGACCGGGGTCGGATCCCTTTGCCCCAGGCAAGGGCTCTGACCCCCTCTCACAGACGCTGCCGCAGCCGCTTCAACGCCACCTTGCGCGCAGCAACCATCGCTTCCTCCTCCAGCGCCAGCGACTGCAGCCACGCCATCGCTTCCGCCACCGGCGCACCGCGCGCGGCATACAGCGCCAGGCTGCGGCCCTGTTCCGTCGGCGCCTGTTTCCACGCGCGTTGAACCAAGCGCAACAGCGCCTGCTGCGTGGCCATCGGCACCACGACGCCCTTGTCGAACGACAGCAGCGAATTCAGCGCAGCCAGCGCCCGCGACGGCGCCGACAGCGGATCGTCCTGGCTGAAATCCGCCTGTTCGCAGAAAGCCAACAGCGCCGCCACGGACGCCTCGCTGCGCACATCCTGCAGCACCCCGATTGCATAGGTCGCCAGATGCGGGCTGTCCAGCAGTGGCTGCAGCCCCGCCACGCCACCGTGGCCGAACGCCGCACACGCCTGCGCCCACGGCGCCATCGGCGCGAAGTGCGTGCCATCGGCGTTGTACTGGAACTCCTCGCGCCAGCGGTACAGTGCACACAGACGCTCGATCTCGGCCGCGCCTTCTGCACCGTGTTCCAGTACGAAGCGGATCAGATCCTCCACTTCCACGTTGCCGCCATGTTCCAGCGGCGCAGGGCCCTTGGCCGCTTTTTTGGCCAGTGCGTTGAATTTCATGATGAGTGATCGTTCAATGCCGCCGCGCGCTGCGCCGGCTGAGGGCGGGGTAGAGTCGACCGTTGGTCGACTATCGCGCGAAGCGCGGCGTTTTCTCGGCTTGAAGAGCAGTCGACTGACGGTGGACTCTACCGGTCCGTTCCCGTTCCGTATCCCGGTGCCGGTGTCGCCGCAGGCGCAGGCTCCGCCGCCGTATCCACCCGCGCGATCACCGACATCCCCGGCCGCAGCCGCGCCGCCAGCTCCTGCCCCGGATCAATCGAAATCCGGATCGGCAGCCGCTGCACCACCTTGGTGAAGTTGCCGCTGGCATTGTCCGGCCGCAGCACGCTGAATTCCGAACCGGTGGCCGGCGCGATCTGTTCCACATGGCCGTGCAGCACCTGGCCCTGGAAGGCATCCACGGTAAACGTGACCGGCTGGCCGATGCGCATCTGCCAGGTCTGGCCTTCCTTGTAGTTGGCCACCACCCACAGCGCGTCGGGCACCAGGAACAGCAGCTGCGAACCGGCCGCCACGTACTGGCCCACGCGCACGCTGGCCTCGCTGATCTGGCCATCGCGCGGGGCATGGATGACTGTGTTGGCCAGGTCGATGCGCGCCAGTTCCAGCTGCGCCTGCGCGCTTTCCACCTGCGCTTCAAGGCCCTTGCGTGCCACCTGGGTGGATACCAGGGTTTCCTCGGCAATGCGGATCTGTGCCTGCGACTGCTGCACGCTGGCCTGCGCCGAGGCCTGGGTGGTGCGGAACTTGTCGCGGTCATTGATCGACACCAGTTGCTGCGCGGCCAGTTCCTCGTAGCGCTTCAGCTCATTGCGCGAGCGCTGCAGCTCCGATTGCCCGGCGGCCAGGGTGGCGCGCGCCGAGCCGATCTGCGCACGGTTCTGCGCCTGCGACTGGTCCGAATTGGCCAGCGCGGCACGCGCACTGTCCAGCGTCGCCTCGGCCTGCGCCACTTTCTGCGCGTAGATGCGATCGTCGATGCGCAGCAGCGGCTCGCCCTGTTTCACGTGCTGGAAGTCCTTCGCCAGCACCTCGGTCACATAGCCGTTCACCTGCGGCGCCAGCACCGTGATCTGCCCGCGCACATAGGCGTTGTCGGTCACCATCACGCTGCTGGTGAACGGCCACAGGTGCCAGGCGCGCAGGATCAAGGCGATGCCCAGCAGCGCCACCACGATCATCACCACCACGCTGCGCGCGCTGGGCCGCAGGTATTTCGGTGCGGCGGGCGCGGCAGGTGCTGCCGGTGCCGAAGCGGCATCGGTGGGCGGCGGCGGGGTCACGTTGTCGGCGCTGTCAGCGTCGTCGGGGCGGGGCGGAACGGGAGACATGGCAAAGGTACTCAGGGCGGCGCTGCGGCAGCCGCAGCGGTGGCAACGGGGTGGCGCTTGCGCCATTGCTTCAGCACGGCTGTGCGCAGCGACAACAGCAGCAGCCAGGCCAGGAAGCCGATGGCCAGCCAGCCACTGAGGGTGAACACATCGTTGAAGCCGCGCACGTTGGCTTCGCGCCGCGTGGTCTGTGCCAGCTGTGCGCTGCCCTGCGCGCTGCGAAGCACCGGGTCGGTGATCTGCGCCGCATACACCTGCTGCTGGATGCGCAGGCGCTGCGCCACCACCGGATCGGCAGGATCGAGCTGGCTGGTCAACGCGCTGGAATACAGTTGTTCGCGGTGCAGCTGGAAGGTGCCCAGCACGGCCGAACCGGCCAGGCCGCCCAGGGTCTGGGTGATCGACAGGGTGACCAGGAAGGTGATCATGTGGTCCACACCCTGCTTCAGCGCAGCGGAGATGCCGAGCATGATCAGCGGGCCCATGAACATGCCCGCGCCCACCGAAGCGAGGAACTGGCTGACGTAGAAATCATGCGGGCGGTCCAGGCTGGTGCGGTGCTGGTCCAACACCGCGGCCGTGCCCAGCAGCAGGATGGCCATCAGCAGCTGGGCGATCAGCCGCTTCGGCCCGAAGGTGAGCGAGGCCCCGGCGATGCCGGTGATCACCCCGGCCAGGATCACGCCGAACAGCGGCCGCATCTGGTCCGGGCCCATGCCCAGCGTGCGCATCAGGCTCACCACACCGTAGGACTGTTCGGTGGTGAGGAAGCGGATCAGGAACGCGCCGACGATGAAGTGCAGCACCGGCAGGGTGGACAGCCAGCGGATCTGCAGCAGCGGGTTGCGCCGGTAGTGTTCGATCACCAGTGCGGTGGTGCTCAGCGCGATCGACGCCACCAGCGCCCAGCCCAGCCACGCGGTGTCCAGCCACCAGCGCGTATAGCCCTGCGCCAGTACCACCACCAGCAGTGCCACGGCCGGCGCCAGCAGGGCGAAAGTGAGGAAGTCCAGCGGCTCGAACGCCTTGATCTGCACGCCCGGCGGCAGCTTCAGCAGCACCACCGCGGCGAAAGCGCACAGCGCCAGGCCGGCTTCGAAGGAATACAGCTGGTGCCACTGGCCGGTATCGACCAGGGTGGGCGAAACGATCCAGGCGATCGGTACCGCCAGCTGTGACAGACCCACGCCGACCACCAGCAGGTTGCCGGTGAAGCGGCGGGGCAGGGCCTGCAGCATGTACAGCGTGCCCAGGGTGGAACAGGCGGCGCCGGCGAAACCACTGGCGGCGCGGGTGAGCAGGGTGGTCTCAAAGCTGCCCACGAACAGATGCAGCACCGCCAGCGCCGCATACAGGCCCAGGCCGATTTCGGCGAACAGGCGGATGCCGTACTGCTGGCGGAACTTGAAGGCCAGCAGGTTGGCGGTCACGTTCACCATGGCGTAGGCGGCCACCAGCCAACTGCCTTGGGTAGGCGTAAGCGCCAGCTGGCCCTGCAGGAACGGCAGGTTGGCGGTCACCAGCGCATTGCCCAGACCACCGGTGATCGCCACCAGCAGCGACACCAGCGCGTAGGCCGCCCGCCGCTGCGGCGGGTGCCAGGGCATCGAGGCCGAGCCCGGCATGGTCGGCTTCTCGTGTTCCTCCCAATCCGGAATCGGTTTGAGATACGGCTGCACCATCAGCGGTCTCCGCTGGCTGCTCCCTGAAGGCCCCCGCGCAGCAGCTGCAGGGCGCGCCCGGCCAACTGCGCGCGTTCTTCGCGGGTCTTGCCGCGCAGGGCTGCGCCCAGCATGCCCGAGATCAGTGAAATATCCGTCTTCTCCAGATCCGGGCGGCACAGGCCGGCGGCCTTGGCACGCGCGATCGGCGCTTCCAGAAGGTCGCGCACGGTCTCGCGGGCGATGCGCATGGCCGCCACGTCCGAATCCACCGCGCGCCAGTAGTCGGCCAGCGCCGGCGAATCGATGATGCGCTGGGCCATGCCTTCGAACACTTCGAACAGGGCGTCATCGCGGTCGCCCAGTTGTTCCACCTGGCGGCGGATGCGGTCCACCGTGCGCTGCAGCAGGGCCTGGATCAGGGCGGTGCGATCGGGGAAGTTGCGGTACAGGGTGGCGCGGCCCACCTGGGCGCGTTCGACCACCAGGTCCAGCGGCGCGGTTACGCCGTGTTGGCCGAACACATGGTCGGCGGCATCCAGGATCAGGGCCCGGCGGGCGGCAACATCAGCGCGTTGTGCGGTCATGGCTTCATTTTCGGACACTATTGTCCGGTTGGAGGGGCGTTCAGTGACGGGATTGTCCGTTTGTTGCTCTACGCACATCTTTGTGAGGATGGCGTGAAGGATCGCGCGCCATGGAAAAGGGGCCCGAAGGCCCCTTGAATGCTTGCCGCGTTGGAGCGGGGTCAGAGCCCTTTCCTGCGGAAAGGGATCCGACCCCGCGGTCAGTAGATCCACGCCAAGCGTGGATGGCCGGTCAGAAGTACGCGCGGATGCCGAACGCGACACCACGGCCCGGCAGCGGCGAGTAATCCCGCAGCAGCGAGGTGTGCGGGCGCACTTCGCGGTTGGTCAGGTTGCTGCCGTCCAGGAACAGCTCGTAGCTGTTGCTGTCGTTGCGGTCCCAGCGGTAGGCGAAGTGCGCATCGACCAGGGTGTAGCCGTCGCTCGGTTCCTCGTTCTGCGCCACGTCCTTCTGCCGGCTGTAGCGCACCGCGCCCACCGACGCGCGCCACCCGTCCTTGGCCCAGCGCAGGTCCGCGCCCACGCGTGCCGGGGCGATGCGCGGCAGGTAACCGGTGTTGGCCAATTCCACGGTGTAGTTGTGGTTGTGGTCGCCGTGGGGCACCGCCAGCGCCAGGTTGCGGCTGCCGCTGCCGTCCAGCTTGGCCTGCACGTAATCACCGAACACGCGCAGGTCCCAATCGCCGGCGCCGCCTTCGAACAGGTGCACCAGTGCTTCGGCCTCGGCGCCCTTGAACACCGCGTCCTGCTGGGTCCAGGCGCGCACCGGCAGGCTTTCGGTCACGCCGGTGTCGGCCAGGTAGATGAAGTCCTTGAACCGGGTCTGGTAGATCGCGGCAGAGAAGTCCAGGCGCTCGCTGTGGGTGTGGATGCCCAGCTCCACGCGCTGGCCGCGCTCGGTCTTCAGGTTGGCATCGCCGATTTCCAGCGAACGGGTGGCGATGTGCGCGCCAGCCGCATACAGCTCTTCATTGGTCGGCGCACGCTCGGAACTGTCCACGCCGATGCGCAGGTCCACCGCATCGTTGAGCTTCCAGATGCCGGCCGCGGACAGGTTGGTGGCATCGAACGAGCGGCGGCGGTAGTCACCGGTCGGGTCAAGCTTCACATGGTCATGGCGGCCCCCCAGTTCCAGCTTGAACGAGCCGAACTGCTTTTCCTGCAGCACGAACAGGCCGACGTTCTTGGTGTTGGTGTCGGGCACGAAGGCTTCTTCGCCGCGTGCGCCGAAATCGCTGTTGCCGAACTGCAGGCCGAAGGCACCGTCCCAGCCGCCGATCTGCTGCTGCACCGCTTCCAGGCGGGTTTCAATGCCACGGTTGGTGAAACGGGTGGACGGCGTGCCGGCTTCCAGCTCCACGTGTTCGTAATCGGTGTAGGCCACGCGCGCGTTGACGTTCTTCAGGAACGACACCGGGTTGTAGATGCCCGCCTTGGTTTCAAAGCGGTTCTGCACCATGTCGATGCGCACGTCGTGCTCGTCACCTTCTTCCTCTTCGCCATGGTCGTGGTCGTGATCATGGTCGTGGTCATCGCCCTCGGCATGCACGTGGGCGCCGTTGGGAATGCCGTAGTTGGTGCGGTAGGTGCTGGCAGATACGCCGAAGTAGCCGCCTTCGCCCAGCCAGGTCGCACCCACGCCGCCGGCGCGGGTACGGATGGAACTGTTGTCCAGACGACCGCGGCGCGGCTCTTCGCCTTCTTCGCCAGCGTGGTCGTGGTCGTCGTGATGGTCTTCCAGGCTGTCGATCACCGCATAGCCGGGAATGCGGTAGTCATCGCCGTTGCGCACCAGGCCGTCGACATGCAGCACCACGTTGCCGCTCACGCCGTCCAGGCGGAACATGCCACTGCGTTCGTCATTGACCGAGTTGCCGCGCAGTTCGGCGCGACCGCTGAGCGGGCGGTCCGGCAGATCGCGGGCAATGCGGCCATCAACCACGTTCACCGCGCCGCCGATCGCGCCGCTGCCGAACAGCAGGGTGGCCGGGCCCTTCAGCACTTCGATCTGGTCGGCCAGGAACGGTTCGATGCTGGTGGCATGGTCGGCGCTGACGGTGGAGGCATCCATGTTGCCCATGCCGTTGGACAGCACGGCCACGCGCGGGCCTTCCTGGCCGCGGATGATCGGGCGGCCGACGCCGGGGCCGAAGAACGTGCTCTGCACGCCGGGCAGCTTGGCCACGGTGTCGCCCAGGGTGCCGGCCTTCTGTTCGTCCAGCCGTTCGCCGGTCAGCACGTCCACCGGGCGCGCCAGCGACTCGGCATCGCCCTGCAGCGGCGAGGCAGTGACCTGCACCGAAGAGAGCTCGGTCAGGTGGCGGTCACGTTGGCCAGCATCGTCGCCGGCGGCGAACGCAGCCGACGGCAGCAGGGCGGCGAGGGCCAGGGCCAGGGAATGCGGCTTCAACCGCGGGAAATGAGCAGACATCGGCGAGTCCTTTGTTACTTTGTATCAATAGGGTGGCGCACGTATCCCGTCGGAGGACAGGGGGAGGGAAACCGTGCGGGGCAGGAGTGAATGTTATATTATTCCATAACGATTCGCCGACCCTGCTGGAAGTCATGTCCCTGTCCTCCTCGTTCCGCCGCCTGCTCGATCGCTTCGGTGCCACCGGTTCGATGCTGTGCGCCGTGCACTGCGCGGTCATTCCGGTGCTGCTTGCGATCGCGCCTTCGCTGGGCTTGTCGTTCTGGCTGAGCGACGGGGTGGAGATGGCGCTGGTGGTGTTCGTGACGCTGCTGGGGCTGTTCAGCCTGGTCATGGGCTACCGCCGCCACGGCGCCCTGCGCGCGCTGGGCTTCCTGATTCCCGGCCTGGTGGCACTGTGGGCGGGCGTGCTGTACGACCCGCTGCACCACAATGCGGTGCCGCATGCAGTGGTGATGACCCTCGGCGGCCTGCTGGTGGGCGTGGCGCACCTGGTGAACCTGCGCCTGAACCACGGCCATGTCCACGACGCCAGCTGCGCGCACTAGGCGCGTCGTGATAGGCTTTCTGATCGTGCGCGGGGGCGCCCAGCAAGGCGGCCCCGCCGAACCCGTGTCAGTACGGGGTAACCAGATTTCACACTTGAGGAGTTGAAGACATGGGTAAGGGTGACCGCAAGACCGCCAAGGGCAAGCGCTACAACGCCAGCTACGGCAACGCCCGTTCGCACACCGCGAGCAAGGTCGCTGTAGGCGCCGCCGCCCCGGTTGCCAAGAAGACCGTGGCCAAGGCTCCGGCCAAGAAGGCTGTGGCGAAGAAGGCAGCTGCCAAGGCCTGATCCGGCCGGCGGTTGCTTGAAAAAAACGCGGCGCCTGGCGCCGCGTTTTTTTTTGCCCGATGTTGCTGCCGCTGCGCTCGCCGGGCATGGCCCGGAGCTACCCGGGGTGGGCACGGTAGCGGCGGGGCCGGCCCGGCGGGGGGGGGGGGGGGGGGGGGTTGGGGCGGGGC